>JAFTYN010000011.1 GCA_017461465.1 Bacilli bacterium | reverse complement strand
CCTGAGCCAGGATCAAACTCTCAAAAAAAAAATAAATCATTTCTGATTTTTAAGTTTTGAATTATTTGTCCTAACTTAAAATTGAATTGACATTTTGCTCAGTTTTCAAAGATCATTTCGTTGCTTTTTTGTAAAGCAACTTAACTATATCAAATTTGCTTCAACCAAGTCAACATTTTTTAAAAAGTTTTTTTAAAAAATACTTAATTTGACATTTTTTGATGTCTTTTTCGTTGAAAGCACCATTAATATATCATTTTAAAAAAGTCGTGTCAACACTTTTTTTGATTTTTTTTCAAAAAAGTTAAAAAAACGTTTGCCTTTATAAAATAAGGGCTAAAAGGTTATTGGTGTCATCCAAAAATGGTTGACAATTGCGTGCGTTTTTAGCACAAAAAAAGCAGATAAATCCGCTATTCTTCACTAACTGTTTTATACACCTGATAATATTTTTTATTTAGTTCATCTGTGAACATTTCTAAACCATCTTGATATTCCTTTATTAGTTCATCTAAAGACCCACAAATAACTCTATCTAATTCATCTGAATAATTCATAATTCTTTTGTGATAATTATATTCTAATCTATCTAATATTTTATATTGTCCTGTTGGAAAGATTCTTAAATCTAAATCATAGTCTATATATTTAATTGTATTTTCTTCAATTATAAACGGCGATGCAATATTACAATAATAATATATACCATCTTTTTTTAATTGAGCTATTATGTTATACCATTTATCCTTAAAAAAATACATAATAGCAGGTTCTTTAGTTTTCCAGGTGATTCCCTCAGCTTTAGTAACAATGGTTTTATTATTTCCAAAAACCATATAATCTTTCTTTTCGTCTAAGAGTATTGCCTCATCCCAAGCTCTATGAATCTTTCCATTATGTTTATAGCATTGGATTTGAAGCTTATCTCCTATACACATTTTATTCATATTATCACTTCTCTCAAACCCATTATATCGTTTTTTTAATAAAAAATAAAGAAAAAAGCATTACATCTGTAATGCTATTGTAAAAGTTGTTTTATTGCTTCTTGAAGTTGGTTATCATTTTCTGCTGTTGGATTAGCATAATATGATAAATCTAGACTAACTTCAACAGTAGGTTTAACACCTACATCTTGAATTAAATTACCTTTTGGTGTTAACCAATTATTAGTAGTTATCTTATATTGTGTTCCTGATGAAGTAGTAAATACTTCTTGAACAGATCCCTTTCCAAAAGTAGTATTACCTACTAATATGGCATTTATTTGTTCATTTAAAGTTGCTGCTAACATTTCTGATGCAGAAGCACTTGCTGTATTAATAAGGACAGCAACAGGTATATCAATTGTCTTTTTACCAGTTGAATAATATTTTAAAGTTTCTTCTTTACCTTTTATTTGATAAATAACATTTGTTGAATCTAATAAAGAACTTAAGATTTTTTCTACAGCCGCTAAATGCCCACCTGTATTATTACGAACATCGATTATTAAAGAATCAATATTTTCTTTTTTCAAAGATGATAAAGCATTTTTAAATTGTGTAGCAGTATTAGCCGCAAATATACTTATATTAATATATCCTATTTTTTTATTATCTCTATTATATATATCAGTCTTAATTGACTCGATTACAACTTTTTCGCGTTTAACTTTTATATCTACTGATTTATCTTCACGTAGCACAGTTAATGTAACTTCAGCTTTTTCTAAACCTTGAACTAAATTTGCAAATTCAGTAGTAGTCATGCCTTTAACATTTTTACCATCTATTTTTGTAATAATATCATATATTTTAACACCTGCTTTAGATGCTGGAGTATTTTCTAAAACACCTACTACCATAATATTATTATCAGCAGCATTTCTAATTTCGATACCAAATCCTTCATAGCTACCTTGTAACTGAGTAGTTAAACTATTTTGTAAGTTATCATCTACTACACCTGTATAAGGATCACCTAAAGAATTAATAATCCCTTTTAAAGCATCATCAAGTAGTTTTTTTTCATCAACATCATTATAATATTCTTTTATTATATCATTATATTCATCTACAAATGCTTCTAATTCTGGAGATAGAGAAGATAAAGCATGTTTATTAGAAGAATTAGCAATAACAAATCCCATTAGTAAACTTATTAATGCTGTAATAATAGATACTGCAACAACTTCTAGACTAGTAAATGTTGATTTTTTCACTTCTGATACATTTTTACATTTGTGTTTTGCACAATCTCCATGATTACAAGCGCAACTTTTTTTAACAATTTTTCTACCTTTTAATTTAGGCAAAAATTTACCACTATTTTTGGCCACACTATCACCCTTTTACTATTTTCCTAATGTTGATAGGAAATTAATTATTTCTTCATGCCCCTCATATACATTTCTTATAGTTCCTCTACGAACTCTAATTAATGAAGTATCTTTTAATTTTAATTTACTAATATCAGCTGCATCAATTACACTTTCTTTTAATTCTTTATCATAGAATTTCTTATTAAACCCATTAGATAAAACAGAAGTATAAACTCTTTTTGCATCTTTTTGAGTAGAATATGTATAAATATACATATTATAAGAATCATAATATTTGTCTTCTGCGTCATATGCTAATACATAATATTCTAAATCTTTTTGTTTTAATAAATTACTCATAAGTATTTCATCATATTGAATTGATACTTCAGGTTTCTCTTCTTCTTTTTTATTTTCATCACTATTATCAGTAAATAGCCAAGTAACTAAATAAAATGCTAAAAAGATTCCAGTTACGATTAATATTAATTGTAACAACTTAACAAATTCATTATTTGAAAGATTACTTTTTTTCTTTTTAGAAGTTTCTTTAGCAGCAGGAGTTTCAGTACTAACAACTTCTTCCTTAATCTCTACTTCTTTTGCTTTTACTTTTTCTTCTTTTACTTCAACCTTTTTTGATTGAGCAATATTTTTATTCCCTTTTTTATTCTTTTTAGTGTTTTGAGCATTATTCTTATTATTTAAATTGCTCTTAGAACTAGTATTTTTTTTCTTAGCACTAGTTGTCTTCTTGTTTGTTTCTTTTTCCATACTATCACCCATCATAATTATAACATAAATAATAAAAAAATATATATAAAATATATTATTTCATATATATTTGCTTTTATTTAATAACAGGAATACTTCCTATTGAATTCGCAACTTCCAATAAAGAAGCAGTATCTAGAGTAGAAGATACTAAATAATATTCTCTATTATTAGTATGCCAAGTTAAAGAAGTTTCATCCATAATACCAATTGAATCTCCAAGCATCACTAATTCACCATTTACTGGTATTGTAACAAATTCATCTGAAACAGATGCAGTTTCTTCAATTAACATAAATGGATTTTCACCAGAAAAAGTTAGAATGACACGCTCACCAGTTGCAGTTTCTAGTTTATCTTGAGTTGAGAGTGTAGTATTAACTGGTATATACATTGGATAACTTATATCTTCGATACTTGCAGTTTCTTTAGTAGATTCAACTTCACTAGAAACATTACTTTCTAATTTATAGTAATCTTCATCAAATTTAGCATCATAATCAATCTCATCAAAAATCATTTT
>JAFTYN010000043.1 GCA_017461465.1 Bacilli bacterium | reverse complement strand
GTAAGATATAAGATTCATATATTCCAAGTAACAAAGTAGATATAAAAGTTATTAGTAATATTACTATATACCTATTTGTTATTTCTTTAAAAGAAATTTCTTTTCTTTTTAAAATAGCTTTAATAATATTAATAGATACTGATAAAGCATATATTGAAAGGATCATAAGTAGTAATATACTTATAATATGGTGTGGAAATACATAAAGTAATCCTAAAAGTATACCTTTTGCTTTATATCTTAATATAATAGAGCTAATAGCGAACCCTATAATAAAACACTTATAAAAGAATAAAAAAATTATTATAGGAATACCTATAACTGAAAAACCTAAAAGCCATATAATCAAATTAGTTATGCTATTACTTAAAATAAAATTTAAAAAACTTTCTTTAAATACTATATTTTTTTCTTTAACTAAATTTAAATAATTATTTAAATAAGTTGTTACTAAATCATTATCTACTTCATTAAGTGTAATACTGAAGACTGATCCTGCTATAATTGCTATGATAAATAGAATAAATAAAAACAAATACATCTTTTTACTAACTATGAAATACTGTTTAAAATGCTGCATCTTTTGTTTCATATTATCACCTAATTAAGTCTATTTAGTTAGTATTTTTTTATTCCAAAAATATTAAAAATATATTATAATAGTAACAGAGGTGTTAAAATTGAAAAAGAAAAATAATAATAAAAAGAAATTTAATGTTAGCAAACTTGTTATAATTTTAATGCTTATCTCAATGATAGCTTTATATGTATCAACTATTTTTTATCAAGTAATTGCTTTAGGTTAAAAAAAGAACTAGAAAATTCTAGTTCTTTTTTATATTATTTCATTAATTAAATTTTCATTATTTAGAGCATCAACTAGTTTATCTATATCATCTTTTGTATTATAAAAATATAAACTAACTCTGCAAGTATTTTTAACTCCAATTTCATTTTTTAATATTTTAGCACAGTGATTACCTGCTCTAACACATATATTATATTTATTTAAATAAATAGCTAAATCCTGACTAAAAACATTATGATAATTAAATGTGATAATACCACTTTCACTATTTTCGTTATATATAATTAAGTTATTATTTTTCTTTAATTTTGAAATAGCATATTTCCTTAATTCTTGTTCATAGTTATTTATCTTTTCCATACCAATATCAAGTAAATATTCTAAAACTCTTCCAAAGCCAATTACTCCTGCAATATTTGGAGTTCCAGCTTCAAATCGATGGGGTAATTCACTATAAACTCTTGTTGAATCTTCTTCAAAAGAAGCATTCATACCACCACCAAGTATAATTGGCATCATATTTTTTAAAAGTTCTTCTTTACCATAAAGAACACCTACTCCAGTTGGACCACACATTTTATGGGCTGAAAAAGCTAAAAAATCAATATCTAACTTTTGTACATCAACAGGCTTATGGGCAACTGCTTGAGCACCATCTACTATTACTAGTATATTATTTTTATGAGCATACTCAATGATTTCTTCAAGTGGTCTAACATCACCGACTACATTAGTTATATGTGCTAAAGAAATAATCTTTGTTTTTGCAGTTATAGATTTTTTTACATTATCTAATGTTACTTTATAGTCATCTGTTAAATTGATATATTTTACTTTTATTCCAATTTGATCAGATAATTCAAACCATGGAAGTATATTAGAAGCATGCTCTGCTTTAGTTATTAAAACTTCATCTTCTTCATTTAAAATATTTTTAGCATAACCAAGGATTATTTTATTCAAAGAATCTGTTGCACCACTAGTAAAGACTATCTCTTTTTCACTTTTAGCATTGATTAATTCTTTTACTAATGTTCTTGTCTTTTCATACATAGTATCTACTTTTAAACTCATGTCATAATCCCCACGATGAGCATTAGCACTATAATTATTATAATAATCACTTATAGCTTCACTCAAAACTTTTGGCTTTAAAGTAGTTGCACCATTATCTAAATAAACTATATTTTGATTAAGTAAATTAAAATCATTATAATTCACAATATCACCTCCAATATTTATTTATATTTTTAGTAATCTTCTTACTTAAAATGTCAGGCATATTACTAGTAAGAAAGCCGTTTATTAGTAAATTATGTGCTGTTTTTTCATCAATTCCTCTACTTTGTAAATAGAACATTTCTTCATCACTAAATTTACCAATTAAAGCTGAATGATTAGCAGAAACATCATATTCATCTATAAATAAATTTGGATTAATTTGACATTTATTATCTGTTAAATTAATTATTCTGCTTGCTTGATTAATATTACATTCTTTATTCCCAATTCCTGCAAAACTAGAAACATTAAACTGTAAATTACCTTTATTAATATTAACTCCACTATTTTTAATAAAACTATTTGTATATGGAGCATTATGATAAATCGTTAAATTATACTTTTCAAATCCTGTAGATATAGTTTTAAAATTATAATCTATACTTGAATTTTTACCATTTAATGTAATTATATTCATTTCTTTTATCCCAGAAACATCATAAAATTTATATACATTAGCAGTGCTATCTTCAAGTAAATTAAGTTGATATCTTATTTTAAAGTTCTTACCGTATCTATATTCTTCTAAATTTAATCTTACACCTGGATTTATTTTAATTTTCACATCAAGTTTTGTTGCTTTTCTAGTACTATATTCAATTCTTAAATCTGAATCCTTATTTATTGTAAGACAAATACTTGTGACATCAAAAAACTCATTTTTAGGTACTTCCTCTAATGAAATACTATCATCAAGTTTTATATCACTTATAATGTCATCTACTATTTTTATCTTATTCAAATTACTTTACTTCACTTACTATAGGTTCACTAGTTTCAGCATCAATTTTTTCATATCCAACTGTTTCTATTAAATTAACTAAAGAAATATCTCCACTTTTAACAATTTTACCATTTTTCATAATATGAACATGAGTTGGTTTAATGTAATCAAGCAATCTTTGATAATGAGTTATCACTAACATAGCAGGTTTATTTTCTTTATAATATTCCATTACATTTTCCCCTACTATTTTAAGACTATCAACATCTAGTCCAGAATCTATTTCGTCTAACATAACTAAACTTGGATTAAGCATATACATTTGAAGTATTTCATTTTTCTTTCTTTCTCCGCCAGAAAAGCCTTGATTAATACCTCTATGTATCATATCACTATTCATATTTAATTTTTTTACAGTATTATCTATTTTCTTAATAAATGGCATTAAGCTAAATGCTTCTTTTTCTTTTATAGAACAAGCAGTTCTTAAAAAATCTGCATTTGTTACTCCTTCTATTTCCATTGGAAGCTGCATTCCAAGAAATATTCCCATTCTAGCTCTTTCATCAACAGATAAATCATTTATTCGTTTATCATTGTAGAAAATATCACCACTTATTATTTTATAACTTGTATCTCCCATGATTACTTTTGATAAAGTACTTTTACCAGTACCATTAGGTCCCATAATAGCGTGTATTTCGCCTTCTTTTATTTCAAGTGAGAAGTTATCAAGTATAATTTTACCATCTACTTCTACACACAAATTATCTATTTTTAATTTTCGCATCTGTAATCATCTCCAATAATATTATACAGTATCAAGGCTTATTTTTAAAGAAAAAAATAAGTCTTTGCTTATTTTCTTTTTGGGTCTAATCTCTTTGTAAAAGCTTCTTCTTCATATAAAGGAAGCTTCTTACCTTTCTCATTTATACCATATATTTTTAATAAACCAGAACCAACTGGTACATATATAAATTTGCTTTCATCTTCTAGAGTATTATAACTTCTTAAAATAACATATGGACTTCTTTCTTTATCTAATACAAAATTATTATATGAACCATATTTATCATAAGTCATCTCGCTAGAATCGATTAATCCAATTGATGTAACTTCTGTATCGCAAGCTTTACCTAAATATTTTTCTGCTATAGCCCCACCTTTAGTAGCATCAAAATCTACAACTTTACCATCTTTTATACTTAATCTAAGTTCTTCTACTGGTTCAGAATCAAAATAAGTATTAGCAGTTGCACCTATATATCCATTTACAGCACCATTTTTAGGAACCATTTCAAGTGAATATTTTGGAAAAATAGGCATTCTTTTATACTGAGTAGATGTTTTAAAAGAACCATCAAATGCAAAATTAAATTCAGTATCCATATAATCTTCTACTACTATTGTATCTAATTCAAGTGATTTTGCTCTTGCAGCTTTCTTTACTAATTCGTTTTCTATTTCTTCCCAAGTTTTAGAGCCGTCGCTTTCATCTAAAGAACAATATAATTTTAATAGTTCTTTCTCCGCTTCTATATCTCTTGGTGCTAAAGCAATAGTATAATTAACACCTAAATCATTAGCTAAAACATAATCTAACATTTCAACATATTTCTTATTTTGATTATTATTAATCAAAAATAATATATTAGCTCCTTCCTCTATTGCCTTAGTAAGATTACCATTATTAAATAGTTCATTTACTTCACATATAGTGATATCTTTAATCCCCATTTCTTCAGCAACTTCTAAGATTTCTAGATTTAAGTACATACATTCTTTAGGTATACTTATAAATAAATGTTGCCCTTTTTTTATTCCTAAACCTTTTTTTAAAACTGTTTTTATATAATTTTTCATAAATCCTCCTAGTACCGGTTTATTATATCATATTTTTGTATAAAAACTAGACTTTTGTACAATATATAATGGAATATTCGCAGATATTCACAGAAGAACTTAAGGTTCTTTTCTTTTTTTATTTTAAATAAATATATGATATAATTAATAAGGAGAGTGATAAAATGAATTGTCTTTTTTGTAAGATTATAAATAATGAAATTCCTTCATATACAGTTTATGAAGATGAAATAGTAAAAGCTTTTTTAGATATTAATCCTGATAGTAATGGACACTTATTAATTATACCTAAAGAGCATACTTTAGATTTAGAATCTATTGATATGGAAACACTTAACCATATTTTGATAGTTGCTAAAAAGCTTAAGAAGGTTTTAGAAGATAAACTTAATATAGACGGTCTAACGCTTATTCAAAATAGTGGTGATGTACAAGAAGTTAAACATTTTCATTTACATCTAAAACCATTTTATAATGAAAAACAAGAAATTCTTGATATCGAAAAAGTATATGAAATACTTACTAAATAATTAATAGGTGCTATTTATGAAACACGAAATTGGTGGAATGCAAACTATTGAAGAAATAAAAGCATTAGTTAATATATTTGCAAGAAGAAAAAACGGCCGAAATTTTACTAAATACTGCCCTGTTTACATTTTTACTACTGAAAATATTTCTGGATATTTAAATACTCTTGATGTTAAAGATAAAGATGTACTAGTACCTTGCGCTAGTGGCGATCATATTTTAGAAGCAATAAATAAAGGTGCTAAAAGTGTTGATGTATTTGATATTAACATTTATTCTTATCACATGGCTAGATTAAAAATAGCAGCTGTAAAAGCCCTTTCAAAAGAAGAATTTTTAAATTTCTTTGTAAGAAAAATAGATGATGATACTATCAACGAAAAAATATTTGATAGACAAGTTTACGAATCTAAAATAAGAAAATGTTTACCTGTTTATTCTCGAAATTTCTGGGATGTTGCATATAATAGTTGGAAAAATAATCATGCTAAACTTAATAAAAGTAAAAACTTATTACATAGTGGACTATTTGTCCATAATTTTGCTACTCAAGACGGAATGGTAAAATTACTTGATTATTTGAAAGATGATAATTATGATAAATTAAAGGAAAAATTATCAATCATGGATGAAGAAAATATTGAATTTTTTAATTGTGATATTGTTGATATTGGGTCGCATTTAGAAAAAAAATACGATATTATTATGTTATCAAACATTCAAGATTATGCTAATGAAATATATAGTGCTACGGATGAAATTACTAGTTTAAGAAAATATAGAGAATTTATTAAAAATACATTATTCAAATTTCTAAATAAAAATGGATGTATTGTTGGAGAATATTATTATACATATGAAAAATTAAGTAACTTAAAATCTAATAGTCCCGAAGACATCCTTGAAGTTGAAAGCGTATTTAATGCAAATGGTGAAGCAGAAAAAATATCAAATGATGGAGTAGTCATTTATAAAAATTAAAAAAGACATATTAATATGTCTTTTTTTATTCTTCTATTTTTTCTTCTTTCTTTTCTTTTGAAGGACTCATTGCTTCTTTTCTTGATAAATTTAATCTTCCTTTTTTATCATAACCTAAACATTTAACAACAATTTCATCGCCTTCTTTAACGATATCGCTTGGTTTTTCTACGCGCTTAGTATCTAATTGAGATACGTGTACTAATCCTTCGCATCCAGGCCATAATTGTACAAAGCAACCAAAATCTTCTACTTTAACTACTTTAACAGTATATAAAACTCCATCTTCTGGTTCTCTTACAATATTAAGAATCATTTCTTTTGTCTTTTCAATAACTTCTTTATCAGAGTGATAGATAATTACTCTACCGTCATCTTCTAAATCAACTTTAACAGCATTTATATCGTTAACAGCTGTTACATTTGAAGCTTCAAGAATAATTTTTGTAATAGTTTCTCCACCTTTACCAATTACTTCTTTAATCTTATCTGGATTAATCATAAATGTAACTGTTTTTGGAGCATATTTAGAAACTTCTTTTCTTGGCTCTGCAATTTGAGCTTGCATTACGTCTAAAATTTCCATACGAGCTTCTTTAGCTTGTGCTAAAGCTTCTTTTAGAATTTCTTTAGTAATTCCTTTTATCTTAATATCCATTTGTAGTGAACAAATACCATTTCTTGTTCCACCAACTTTAAAGTCCATATCACCTAGATGATCTTCCATACCTTGGATATCAGTTAAAATTGTATAATCATTGCCATCAGATGATGTAATTAATCCCATTGCAATACCTGCTACTGGAGCTTTAATTGGTACACCTGCTGCCATTAAACTTAAGCATCCAGCACATATAGTAGCTTGACTTGAAGAACCATTAGATTCAAGAATTTCAGATACTACACGAACAGTATATGGGAATTCTTCTTCAGAAGGCATAACTTGTTTTAAACATCTTTCTCCTAAAGCGCCATGACCGATTTCTCTTCTTCCTGGTGAACCATATCTACCAGTTTCACCTACTGAAAATTGAGGGAAATTATAGTGAAGCATAAAGTGTTTTTCTGCTTCTAGGCTAATTCCATCTAATGCTTGATATTCATTTAAAGCACCTAAAGTAGTAACTGCTAAAGCTTGTGTTTCACCTCTAGTAAATACTGCACTACCATGAGTTCTTGGAAGTAAATCAATGTCTGTAGAAAGTGCTCTAATTTCATTCATTTTTCTTCCATCAGATCTTGTTTTTTCGTTTACAGTAATTGCTCTAAAAATATCATACTCTATTGATTCAAGAACTAGTTTTACTTTAGTTATTAAAATATTTAATTCTTCTTTATCTAAAGTAGAATTTTCTTCTTCATATTTAGCTACTACTTCTTCTTTAACAGCATCTATAGCAGCATATTTTTCTAGTTTTTCTTTAATACGCATAGCTTTATCTAATTTTTCAGCTGCTAACTCTCTTACTTCTTCTCTTAATTCATCAGAAATTTCAAGTTTTTCATATTCCATTTTTTCTTTGCCTATTTCAGCAATAATAGTTTCTTGGAATTCACATAATTCTTTTACAGCATCATGACCAAACATTAAAGCTTCTAGCATATCTTCTTCAGATACTTCTTTAGAACCAGCTTCTACCATGTTAATAGCATGTTTTGTACCTGCTACTGTAAGATCTATATCAGATAATTCTAGTTCTTCTTGAGTTGGGTTAATTATAAACTCTCCATTAACTCTACCTACTTTTACTCCAGCGATTGGTCCGTCAAATGGAATTTGAGAAATAGAAGTTGCTAAAGATGAACCTAACATAGCTGTAAGTTCTGGTGAATTATCGTTATCTACTGATAAAACTGTATTGACTGCTTGAACTTCATTTCTAAAATCTTCTGGGAACATAGGACGCATTGGTCTATCAATCATACGCGCAGCTAGTGTAGCAGCATCTGTTGGACGTCCTTCTCTTTTTATAAATCCGCCAGGTATTTTACCTACTGAATATAATTTTTCTTGATATAAAACCATTAAAGGAAAAAAATCAGATAATATATTAGCATTTTTTGAAACAACTGCTGTAGATAGTATAACAGTATCTCCATAACGTACTAATACGGCACCATGTGCTTGTTTAGCAAGCTCACCATTTTCTACTATTATTTTTCTTCCTCTAAAATCTAATTCAAATATTTTTTTCATATAAACCTCCTACTAATATTCAAAAATAAAGACACTCAAAAAGAGTGCCTACCTTAATTATAATTATTTTCTTAAACCTAAAGATTTAACAATTTCACGATATCTAGTAACATCTTCTTTTAATAAGTAGTTTAATAAACTTCTTCTTTGACCAACTTTTTTAAGAAGACCTCTTCTTGAATGATAATCATGAGCATGTTCTTTTAAGTGTTCAGTTAATTGTTTAATTTCTTCAGTTAAAATAGCTATTTGTACTTCAGCAGAACCAGTATCTCCTTCAGTTCTAGCATATTTTTTAATTAATTCTGATTTAACTTCTTTTGTTAATGCCATGTCAATTTCTCCTCTCTAATAATTCACAATTACCTAGGATGAATCGGAGAGTTTCATTCCAAGTAAAAGCACTATTAAAATAATACACCTTTTTTTCTTATTTTACAAGCATTTTTTTACTTTTCTTTAAACTTTAAATATTTTTATCATATATTAACATTGAAAGGAGCTTTTTATGAATTATAATAACTTCGTTCCTTATTATATACCGCAAGCAACTCAGCGAAGAGGTTTATCTTCATTATTTAAAAACGGCATTAATTTTAGCAACATTTTAACAAACACTAATAAAACATTAAACATTATAAATCAAGTAATTCCAATTATAAAGCAAGCTACACCTTTAGTAAAAAACACTAAAACAATGTTTAAAGTTATGAATGAATTTAAAAAAGTTGATACTCCTCCTACTAAAAATCAACAAAAAGAAGAAACCCCTGTTAATATCGAAAAACAAACACCAAGTAGCAGTGTGGATCAAGGTCCGACATTTTTTATGTAAAAAAGATACTACTTTGAGTATCTTTTTATCATATTTAAATATGCTTTTATTTCTAATCTTTTATTCATTTTTTCAATACTAAATGAAGTATTTTTTAAATTATTATAAATTTCAGAATACTTATCAAATAAATATTCTTTATATTTTTTATAAACACCAGTTTTTTGTTTCTTAATAACTGGTCCAATTAAATAATCTGAATAATTATATTTTTTCTTACCACGTTTTAATTTCATTAAAACATAAAATACTTTCTTATCATAAACAACCTTTTCATTTTCTATAATAAAATTGTCGGTTATTGTCTCACGAAAATCAAATATATCAGTATTAGTTTGAACTATAATATTATCAGCAGTACATTTTTCTAAAATTTTCAAAATCGTTTCTGTACCCATACCAGCTATAACGATATAATCAGAATTATTATATTCAACATTATTAAGACCATCTGATAATACTAAAGGTATTTCTTTTTCAAGTTTAAACTTTTTTAAATTTAATTTTGCTTTTTCTAAACAATTCTCACTGATATCACTTGCCGTACATTTACAATGACGATTTATAGTCAAATATATATCTAAAAGTGCATGATCACAGCCAACGTCTACCACTGTAGAATGAGTTGGTATAAGTGATGCTAATTCTATTAATCTTTTTGAAAACATGTTATTCTACCATGTAATCTTTTAGTTTTCTTGAACGTGATGGATGACGTAATTTTCTTAAAGCTTTTGCTTCAATTTGTCTAATACGTTCACGAGTAACACCAAACATTTGACCTACTTCTTCAAGTGTACGAGATTTTCC
>JAFTYN010000042.1 GCA_017461465.1 Bacilli bacterium | reverse complement strand
TATTAACTATTACTTTATCATTATCATGTAATTTTATACCATTAGGTGAAAAATAATATGTTTTATTACTATCTTTAAACATTATATTTACTACTTCAACCATAATACCTCCTAGTTATTGCAATAATAATCCATCAACAAATTCAAATTAACATTGTATTTTATTCTATCATAACATTCTATTATTATTTCTATTCTTTTAAGAATATAATCTATTTCCTTAAAATTAGATATATTTTCAATTTCTTGTTTGTATTTTTTAAATAATTCTATTTTCTTTATCTGTTTGAATTTTAAAACATCTAAATAGAATAGTTTCATTATTTCAAAAGCTAATAAAACTTTTTCTCTATTATTAAAATAGCTATTAAATTCGCGATTAATAAATAATAGTGTGTTATTTTTGTTTTTTTCAAAGAAACAAATAAATTTAATTGTATTTTCTATTAATTCTGCTACATTTATAGAATCTATATCTATTGTATTTTTAGATAAAAGAAATTCTTCAATATCTGTATCCAATTTTATTTTATTATTAACTAAAGAAATTAATTGACACCTTGAAAGAATTGTTTTTAATAGTTCATATCTACTTGCAACAATTAAAATAGCTATTATATTTTCAGAAGGTTCTTCTAAAAATTTTAACAACGTATTAGATGAACTTTGATTTAGTTTTTCTGCATTATTTATAATATAAATTTTCTTATTATTAAATAATGATTTATTTTTGAAATCATTTTGTAATTCTAATATTTCTTCTTTTTTTATATTTATTCCACTTGGAATTACTAATTTTAATTCAGGATATTCATTATTATCTACTTGTAATGATATTTTAAATTTATCTTCTTCTTTCAAATCAATGCAAAAAATATCTTTTACAAATGCTTTTACAAATTCAAAAGAATCTGTATTATTATTTGTTTCAAAGATATAAGCATGAGATATTTTATTATTTTTTATAGCTTGAATTAATGTTTTATAAGCTACTGGTTGTATATTACTATATTCATCTAAAAACATAATACCTCCTAAAAAGCTATAAATAGAATTAAAATTAAAGAAACAAAAGATGGTATTCCTAAAAAGCTTATTATAAGCATATTTACTATATTTATAGGAATATTTATATTAATTGGTAGTAATATCATATTAAAACTATATAATAACAAAAAACTATAAATTAATCTTTTAATTAAATTGAATATTTTTTTCATAGTATCACCAATTAATAATACTACCATTTATAATAATTATTCTTATTAATTATCTACTCTTTTTCTATCTTCTAAAGCTAATTCTAAAGTTAGTGAGTCTATATAATCTATGTCAGCTCCCATTGGAACTCCATGTGCTATTTTCGAAACTACAACATCACTCTTTGTTAGCATTTTTTTTATGTATAAAGTTGTTGTTTCTCCCTCTATGCTAGGTTTTAATGCAAATATTACTTCTTTTATATCGTCATTTTCAATTCTTTTTAGTAAAGAGTCTATATTAATTTGTTCTGGGTTTATACCATCTAGGGGTGAAATAAGGCCATTTAATACATGATATAAACCATTATATGTACCTATTTTTTCAAACATAATTATATTTTTAGGTTCTTCTACGACACATATTGTATGTTTATCTCGCGAAGGAGAATTACAAATTTCACATCTATCTGATTCACTATAATTGTTACAAATTTCACAAAATTTTATTTTTTCTTTTATTGTTTTTATTGATTCTGAAAATGTATTTAATATATCTTGATCTAAATCTATTGTTGCTAATGCCATTCTTTCTGCTGATTTTTCTCCTATTCCAGGAAGTTTTTTATAACACTCTATTAATTTTTTTAATGTTTCAGGATAATTCATTAAAATAATCCAGGCATACCTTGTGTATATCTACCAAGTTTATTTTCAGTTTCTTTTTCAATTTGTTTCATTACATCATTTACTGCTATTAAAATCATATCTTCTAACATTTCTAAATCTTCTTTTTCTAATGATTCAGTTGTTATCTTAACTTCTAATATTTCTCTTTTACCATTAGCTCTTACTTTCACGAAAGACGATGTTGCTTCAAATTCTGTCTTATCAATTTCTGCCTTTGCATTCATCATATCCTTTTGTAATTTTTGTGCTTGTTTCATCATTGCTTGTATATTCATTTTTATTTCCTTCTTTCTTTATTCATAATTTACTATATCACCAAAAATATTATCAAGTTCGTTTATTTCTTGATTACTATTTATCAGGCAAGATAATAATTCACTTGTTTCTGGTATATAGTCATATTTTTTTTGTTTATTATTAAACTCATTTTTAATTATTTCCCATTTTTCTATATCAACAGAAATTACTTTATAATTTTTCTCTAACAATTGAGAAATTAATTCTTCTATTAATAAAATATTTATATTAAATTCATCACTTGTGTTTTTAGTTTGATATACAAAAATCATATTTTCATCACTTGCTGCTTTTAATTCACCATCTAATAAAATAGAAGCATATTTACTATATCGATCATCTAATAAGTAATCTGATACTCCAGACAATTGTTCTTTTATATTTTTTAACAATCCTTTATTAAATTTTGCTAATGTATTATTCACTCTTAATTCTATTAGCTCATCCAATTTTAAATTTACTTTCTTTACTTCTTCTGATTCAATATATATTTCTTTTTTTTCTTCCACTAAAACATCTGATTCTTTTTCTAGTACATTTGTTTGTGTTTTGATTATTTCCCTGTTTATTTGTATTGCTTTTTCTTCATTCATTATGATAGTATTTTTGTTTTCTTTAGTTTCTAAAACTATTTCTCGGGAAATATTTTCTCCCATTTTTGAGCATTCTTTTATTATTAAAATTTCCATAGATAGCTTAGGATCACTAGAAATTTTAATATCATTTATCTCATTATTAAATTTTGTTATTAATTCGGTAATTTGCTCAATTGAAGCCATTTTTAAAACTTCTTCATAGTCACTAATTTCATCTACTTTTGATAACAAATAATCTCTAGAAACTTTTAAAAGTAAAACATTTTTCAAAAAATTTATTATTGATTCTGTTATCTTTATTAAACTTTTACCATTAGAATAAAACTCATCTATATCATTTAATACATTAGTTATATCTTTATTTAATATATTAGTTATAAACGCTTTTAATCGTTTATTTGATAAGGAACCATTTATTTCATGGACATCATCTATATTTGCATTAACAGGGTTATAAGAAACTAATTGGTCAAGCAAACTAATAGAATCTCTCATGCCTCCATCAGAAATTCTTGCGATTTCATATAAAGCCTCTTCATCAACATTCAAGTTTTCTTGTTCTACTATATACTTCAACCTTAAAACTATTTTTTCATTTGGAATTCTCTTAAAATCAAATCTTTGACATCTCGACATTATAGTTGCAGGTATTTTATGAGGTTCTGTTGTTGCTAGTATAAATATTGCATGACTAGGTGGTTCTTCTAAAGTTTTCAATAACGCATTAAAAGCTCCAGTAGTTAGCATATGTACTTCATCTATTATATATACTTTATATTTTCCAGTTGATGGAACAAGATTAACTTTATTTCTTATTTCTCTTATTTCATCTACACCATTATTAGAAGCAGCATCTATTTCAATAATATCTGTAGAAGTTTTAGAATTTATTTGTGTACAATTTACACACTTATCACAAGGTGTACTATCTTTTAAATCATTACAATTAACTGTTTTTGCTAATATTTTTGCTATAGATGTTTTTCCAGTACCACGTGGGCCAGTAAATAAATAAGCATGTGATATTTTATTATTTTCTACTGCATTTTTTAAAGTTTTTATTATTATTTCTTGACCTGTAACGTCAGAAAAATTATTTGGTCTATACTTTCTGTATAATGCTTGATACATACTAACTACCTCCCATCAAATTATAACATAATAAATATAAAACAAAAAGAGATTAATCTTTATTAATCCCTTTTTAGTTCGAAAAATTCTTTCAATATTTTTCTACTTTCTTCCGCGCATAACCCTTTTTCAATTTCAGGAAAATGATTGTTGTTTTTTTCGAATATTTTATCTAAACTTTCTATATATCCAAATTTAGTTGATTCTATAGAATAATATATTTTTTTTATTCTAGATTGTATTATTGCACCACAGCACATCATACATGGTTCTAAAGTAACATATAATTCACATTCATTTAAATGCCAGTTTTTAAGTTTTTTACAAACTTTTTCTATTGCAATTATTTCAGCATGTTTTATAGCATTTTTCTTTTTTTCTTTCATATTATGAGCTTTTGCTATTACTTTATTATTTTTAACTATAATTGCTCCAACAGGTACATCTCCTGTTTTAAATGCTTTTTTTGCTTCTTTTATAGCTAATTTCATATATTCTTCCATATTATCACCAAACAAACAACAAAAAAGCACACACATTCAGAGGATTTTAAGGCTGCTGTCTTCCAACTCTGACCTGGTTCAACCATAAATGTTGTGCAATATAAATATAACTTATTTTTCAAAAAAATGCAACAATGTTTCACGTGAAACATTGTTTTTTTATTCTTTTTATTTCATATGTTTCACGTGAAACATAAAAAAAGCAGATTACTCTGCTTTTTCTTTTGTTTCTTCTTCATTTTTATCAAGCAACGCTATTGTGCTTACTTTTTGTTCATCTTTTAAATTGATTAATCTTACGCCTTGTGCGACACGACCAGTTGATGAAACTTGTTCTGAAGAAATTCTTATCATTATTCCACTATCAGTAACAATAATTAGATCTTCATTAGAGCTAATCATTTTAAATGATACTATATTGCCATTCTTTTCAGTAATATTTAATGCTTTAACACCTTTACTGCCACGATGAGTCATTCTGTATTCATTAACATCTGTTTTCTTTCCATAACCTTTTTCTGTTACTATAAGAACCATTTCGTCTGAGTTTGCAACTTCACAGCCTACACAAAGACCATCACCAACATCTATACCTCTAACACCAGCAGCAGTTCTACCCATTATTCTTATTTCTGATTCATCAAATCTTATCATTCTTCCGTTTGATGAAGCTATCAATATTTCATTGCTGCCACTTGTTTTCTTTACAGATAATAATTCATCGTCATCTTTTAATGTTATAGCTATTTTTCCATTATTTCTTATATTTTCAAATTCTTCTATTTTAGTACGCTTAACAAGTCCTTTTTGTGTACAAAATACAATATTCCCTTCTTTTTCTTCTTGAGATACACTTAACATTGCCTTTACATTTTCGCCTTTTTCTAATGGTAATAAGTTAATTATAGGTAATCCTTTTGATTGTCTACTATATAAAGGAACTTCATAACCTTTCATTCTATAAACTTTACCTTTATTAGTAAAGAACATAATATAATCATGTGTAGTTAATGAAAGTATGTTTTCTACAAAATCTTCCTCGTTAGTAGCCATTCCTTTTATTCCGACACCACCTCTATTTTGAGCTTTGTATGTGTCAGTTTCTACACGTTTGATATATCCTTTATTTGTAAGTGTTACAACAATATCCTCTACAGGTATAAGAGATTCATCATCAATGTAATCTATAGCTGTCATATCAATTGATGTTCTTCTTTCATCAGAATATTTGTCTTTAATTTCTAGCATTTCCTCTTTAATAATTTGAAGTACTTTATTCATATCAGCCAATATTTCCTTATATTCAGCAATTAATTTCATTAATTCTGCTAATTCAGCTTCTATTTTTTCTCTTTCTAATCCTGTTAATCTTCTTAATTTTAATTCTAAAATTTGATCAGTTTGTATCTCTGTCAAAGCAAATCTACTCATTAATTTTTCTTTTGCTTCAGAATCAGTCTTAGCTGCCTTAATTATTTTTATTACTTCATCTATATTATCTTGAGCTATTTTAAAACCTTCAAGAATATGAACTCTATTTTCAGCTTTTTCTAAATCATATCTAGTTCTTCTAATAATTACTTCTTTTTGATGTTCTATATATTTAGCTATTATGTCTTTTAAACCTAGAGTTTTAGGCGTCATATCATCAATAACTAATAAAATGATTCCGTAATTTACTTGAAAATTAGTATGTTTATACAAATTATTTAATACAACTTGTGGATTTGCATCTCTTTTTAAAGTTATAGTTATTTTTACTCCATCTTTTAAATCAGTATGATAATCTGCTATACCATCTATTACTTTATTGTGAACTAATTCAGCGACTTTGTTCTTTAATTCCAATGTATTAACACCATATGGTACTTCAGTAATAACTATATTACTATGATTTCCTTCTTCTTCAATCATAGCCCTACTTCTTATAGTTATAGATCCTCTACCAGTTTCGTAAGCTTTTTTAATACCTGAGTTTCCTAAAATTATACCACCTGTTGGGAAATCAGGACCTTTTATATATTGCATTAATCCTAATGTATCTATATCTGGATTGTCTATGTACGCAACACATCCATCTATTACTTCACCTAAATTATGTGGTGGAATATTAGTAGCCATACCAACGGCAATTCCCATTGAACCATTTACTAATACATTTGGAAATCTAGATGGTAACACTTTTGGCTCTTTACTTGTTACATCAAAATTCCAATCCATATCTACTGTTTCTTTTTTAATATCTCTAAGTAATTCTAAAGATATTTTGGCTAATCTTGCTTCAGTATAACGATAAGCTGCTGCTCCATCACCTTCAATATTACCAAAGTTACCATGCCCATCAACAAGCATATATCTTTGATTAAAATCTTGAGCTAAACGTACCATTGCATCATATATTGATGAATCTCCATGTGGATGATAATGTCCCATAACGTAACCTACTGTAGTAGCACTTTTTTTGTGAGGTTTATCTGGAGTATTTCCTTCTTCATACATTGACCATAAAATTCTTCTATGTACTGGTTTTAAACCATCCCTTAAATCCGGAATAGCACGAGATGTAATAACACTCATAGAATAATCTAAGAAAGAAGTTCTAACTTCATTTACTATATTATTTTCTGATAAACTATCTCTTTCATGAAATTTACCACTAAATTCATCTTGTTGTTCTTGTTCTAATTCTTCTTTTATTTCTTCATTTTCCATATATTACACCTCCTAAATATCTAAATTTTCTACAAATTTTGCATTTTCTTCAATAAATGCACGTCTTGGTTCTACTTCATCACCCATTAATTTTTCAAAAATAGCATCTGCTGCTACACAATCATCTACTGTTATTTTTCTTAATGTTCTTTTTTCAATATCCATAGTTGTTTCATTTAATTCAGAAGCATCCATTTCTCCAAGACCTTTCATACGAGCTATTTCTACCCTATTTCTTACATTATCAGGTAGTGACGCCAAATATTCGTCTTTTTCTTTTTCATCAAGTACATATTTTCTTGTTTTACCATGCATAATTCTAAATAAAGGAGGTTGTGCTGCATACACATGTCCAGCCTCAACTATAGGTTTAAAAAATCTATAGAATAAAGTTAATAATAATACTCTGATATGTGAACCATCTACATCGGCATCGGTCATTATTATAATTTTATCGTATCTTAATTTTTCTAAATTAAAATCTTCACCAATTCCTGTACCAAAAGCAGTTATTATAGTTCTTATTTCTTCATTTCCCAAAGCTCTATCTAGTCTAGCTTTTTCGACATTAAGAATTTTTCCTCTCAATGGTAATATCGCCTGAGTCATAGCATCTCTACCTTTTTTAGCACTACCACCAGCTGAATCTCCTTCGACTATAAAAATTTCAGAAACTTTTGGATCCTTACTCTTACAATCAGAAAGTTTTCCAAAAAAATTAGTCATTGCTAAATCGCTTTTTCTTGTTATTTCTCTTGCTTTTTTTGCTGCATTTCTAGCTCTACAAGCAAGTATAGCTTTCTCAACAATTACTCTAGCTTCATCTGGGTTTTCTAATAAGAATTTTTCGAAGCCTTCACTAAATACATTATCAGCAAGTTTTCTTACTTCACTATTACCTAATCTCCCCTTAGTTTGTCCTTCAAATTGAGGATTAGGATGTTTACAAGATATTATCATTGTTAATCCTTCTTTAACATCATCACCTGTTAAAGACTCATCTTTTTCTTTTAATATATTTGTTTTTCTAGCATAGCTATTAATAACTCTAGTCAATGCTCTCTTAACACCTTCTTCATGTGTACCACCATCATGAGTGTTGATGTTATTAACAAATGAATATATGTTATCATTGTAACCATTAGTATATTGTAAAGCTACTTCAAACACTACATTATCTTCTTCTCCGGTTAAATGAATAATATTTTCATGAATAGATGTTTTTTCTTGATTTATAAATTTAACATACTCACTTATACCGCCTTCATAAACAAAAGTTTCTCCAGTTGTGTCTTCAGCATCTCTATCATCTCTTAAAGTTATTTTTAAACCATGATTTAAGAATGCTAATTCTCTTATTCTAACTTTTAACGTATTATAGTCATAAATGTCAGTATCAAAGATTTCTGGATCTGGTTTAAAAGTTACTGTAGTACCAGTTCTATTTTCTTCACAATCTCCTATAATTTTTAACGGTTCAGTAGTGTGTCCACCATTTTCAAAACGAATATTATGAATTTTACCATTTTTATAAACAGTTACTTCAACCCATTTTGATAAAGCGTTAACAACCGAAGCACCTACACCATGAAGACCACCTGAAACTTTATATCCGCCGCCGCCAAATTTACCACCAGCATGAAGAACAGTATAAACAGTTTCAACAGTACTTTTTTGTGTTTTAGGATGTATATCAACAGGTATACCACGTCCATTATCTTTTACTGTTATAGAATTTCCTTTATTTATAATAACTTCGATGCTGTCACAATAACCAGCTAAGGCTTCATCTATAGCATTATCAACTATTTCCCATACTAAATGATGTAATCCTTTTACATCTGTCGTACCTATATACATACCAGGTCTTTTTCTTACTGCTTCTAAACCTTCAAGAACTTGAATATCCGAAGCATCATAATGTTTGTTTTCTTCTTCCATATTTTCACCTCTTGTTTTCTTCAACTATTCCATTTTCTACATAATATATATGAGAATTAGCTAATATTTCATTTGATATATTAGTTAATTCAGTTGTAGTTACAATAGTTTGTATACTTTCATTTATATACTTCAATATATTATTTTTTTTAAATACATCAAATTCACTAAAAACATCATCTAATAACAATAATGGTTTATTAGTATTAACCCCTTCAAAAATATTAATTTCTGCTAATTTAGAAGCTAAAACAGATAATTTCTGCTGGCCTTGTGAACCATACTTTCTTAAATTTTTACCATCTAGTAAAAATTCAATATCATCTCGATGTGGGCCATAAAGAGAACTTCCTACATTAACCTCTTCAAGAAAAACTTCATCTAACTTTAAAGTCAAAAACTTTGTTAATTCTTCATTAGAAAAATTTTCTATTTTTGGTTTAGTAATATAATTAATACTAAAATTTTTATTTTTA
>JAFTYN010000041.1 GCA_017461465.1 Bacilli bacterium | reverse complement strand
GTCTACAAAACCATATCCACCTTTAGCAACAGAAATGCGTCCTTTTTTATAAATTGAATTTTCAAATAATACATATTTATTCTTTTTAGTCTGATGAACTTTGAACTCATCACATAACGTAGTAAGAACCATTCTTACATCATTTTCATTTTTTATTCCTAGTTCATTTGCTATTTCTTTAACTGTATAAGCTTTTGGACTATTAAGTAAATCTAATATCAATTGTTCCATAATACACCACCCTTATGCTTTATAATACATTATTTAATTAAAAAAAGATAGTAAAATAAACAAAAAAATAAGATTTAAAGCTTAAATCTTATTTTTCATAATCTATTTGTTTAACTTCACCAGAATTGATATTTTCAAAACGATTAGTAATTTTTTCTGTAGTTGTATGAATATCTTTCACATCTTTTGAGACAGTTTCAATGGAACGATATAGTTTATCCCATCTATCTTTATAACGTCTAAAATCTTCTGAAAGTAAATTTAATTCTTTTCTTATTATGCTCGCATTTTTATCTCTTTCAATATTTTTAATAATTACTTGAATAGTTGTTAATGTGCTTATTAAGGTAGTTGGACTAGTAATCCAAACTCTTTTTCTATAAGCATACTGAATTATGTCTTCATGATAAGCGTTAACTTCTGCAAATATTGCTTCCGCTGGTAAAAATAAAATTGCTTGATCAGATGTAACACCCGGTATTATATATTTACTTGAAATAGCATCGATATGCTTTTTCATATCACTTTTGAACATTTTTTCAGCCTGTAATCTAATTTCAGGACTATTCTTTTTATCAATCATTCTTTGATAGTTTTCTAGTGGAAATTTAGAGTCTATTGCAATAGTCCCTAATGGTTTAGGAGCAAAAAGAGCGCAGTCAGCTATAGTGCCATTATCAAATGAATGTTGAAGTTTATAAATTTTTGTATTATTTTCACCAAAAACATTCACCATGATATTTTTTAAATTAACTTCACCAAATATACCACGGGATTTTTTATCTGTTAATACACTTTGTAAAGAAACTATATCATTAGATAAATTATCAATTTTCTTTTGTGCTTCATCTATCTTGCTAAGCCTTTCTAAAACACTCGTGAAAGTCTTATTAGTTCTTTCAAAATTTTGGTCTAATCTTTCATTAACTGTATCACTTATTAATCTAAGCCTATCTTCCATACTTTTATTAAGTTTAGAGAAATCTTCATTTATATCCCTAGTTAAAGAATTTTTAAATTCTCCTAATTCTTTTACTGTATTAGTTTCCATCTTTCCTAATCTTTCAGTAATATTTGATTCATTTATATTCTTTGTAATAGAAATAATAGACAAAATGATCAGTATTACCAAAAGTCCAATAATAATATAATCCATATTTAACCCCTAATCTATTTTATTTTTCTTCATAACAATTTTAGATAAAATATATGCTCCAAGCATTATAAAAGCAAGTCTAATAAGAACAGTTATATCAGTAATACTTTCTATAAAAGATGTACCTATATATCCCCAGAAATATACTATAGAAAGTTTAGCAATTAAAATATTAGCAGTAAACTTTTTGTAACTCATTTTTGATAAACCTGCTGCTATATTAATTAAAAAAGCTGGAGTAAAAGGTAGTGCCGTAATAAGCACTAATGTTGGAAATTTTATATGATCAAATTTTTCCATAATCTTTTTAATTTGCTTAGAATGCTTAGTGTGATTTCTAAAATGATTACTTAAATATTTTCTTACTAAAGTAAACATTATAAGACATCCAATTATAGTTGATGCCCACGATAAAATGAATCCAAAGAAATTACCAAATAAAATCATATTAACTGCTATAAAAACAGCTAATGGTAATATTGGAATCATAGACTCAAGTATAATTATTATCATTCCAAGTAAAAGCCCTATTATAGGCGGTACAGAGAAGATAATCTCTTCTAAATTTAGTACTACGTTATTAATTAGTTCTTGCATTTTTATCACTTTCCTTATATATATTTTATCATAAAGTTAAGTAATAAAAATTATAATTAATTATTAATATTAGTTAAATCTAATATTTGGTCTAATTTATCAATAACAATGAAACCTTTTCCATTTAATTCAGTGGAAAACTTTATACCTAATCCACCTTTAGCTTTCCATTCTTCTAAGTTTCCTACGAAATCATCTATTAGAATAGAGCCTGCTGTATGAACCATCTCTGTTTTAGATATACTTCTAGGAACTGGAATAATAGTTATATCTTTAAAATATTTTCTTATATATTTAACTTTTTCTTCAGCTTCACTAAGTGAATTAACATGTGATAAAATTGTAACTTCAAATCTATTAGAAGCGATTATTTTCTTAATACAGTTAATAGCATCATTAATAATAACTGCTTTTTTGTTTAATAGTTCATTCCAATCGACATTCGCATAATATTCTCTAATCTTTGGTTGATCTAAAGGATTTTTATGATCTAATCCCATACTTTTAATTATTTCATAACTTATATCAATGGTATTCATAATAACACCATCAAAATCTATATATAAATTTTTCATACATACCTCCTAGCGTGTATGTTAATTATATACCAAACATTTGTTCTTGTCAATATATAAAAAAAATAATCCATACGGATTATTTTAAAGCAGCGATTAATTCAGCTTTTTTCATAGTAGCAGCACCTTTTACGTCTTTAGCTTTAGCCATTTCACGTAATTCTGCTACTGTCATAGAAGATAAGTCTACAGTTTCTTTTTTAGTTTCTTTTTTAGTTTCTTTTTTAGCTGGAGCAGCTTTAACAGTTTCTTCTTTTAAAGTTCCTTCTAAAGCAGCTTTTGCAGTATTAACTAATTCAGTGAAAGCTTTTGGATTATCAATAGCTAATTCAGAAAGCATTTTTCTGTTGATATCAATATTAGCTTTAGCTAAACCATTAATGAATTTAGAATAACTAATTTCATTAGCACGGCAAGCAGCATTGATTCTTGTAATCCATAATTTTCTGAAATCTCTTTTCTTTTGTCTTCTATCTCTATAAGCGTATTTACCAGAATGCATAACTTGTTCATTAGCACTCTTGAAAAGTCTATGTTTACTACCAAAGTAACCTTTAGCTTGTTTCATTACTTTTTTATGACGAGCACGACTAATAGTGCCACCTTTAACTCTTGTCATATAATTCTTCCTCCTATTTCGTTATAATTAGATAATTGATTTAATTCTCTTGTAATCTGATTTATGTAAAGCAGATTGATTTCTTCCACTTCTATTTGAAGCAGCATTTTTCTTACCAGTATTATGTCTAGTTCCTGGATGACCAATTTTAATTGAACCACCAGAACGAACGTTTAATACTTTTTTAGTTCCTTTATGTGTTTTTAATTTTGGCATAATCTTCCTCCTATTTTTCCTTTATTGGCATTAGTATCATTGTCATGTAGCGACCCTCTAATTTAGGTTGTTGTTCAACAGTTGCTATCTCAGCTACAGCATCAGCAAAACGAAGTAATACATCTTTACCTAATTCAGGATGAGCCATTTCTCTTCCTTTGAATTTAACAGACACTTTTATTTTATGTCCCTTTTCTAAATATTTACTTGAATTACGAACGCGTGTTTGAAAATCAGCTACATCGATTGTCACTGACAAACGATATTCTTTCATTTCTAAATTAGCTTCACGTTGTTTTTTCATATTTTCTTTTTCTTTTTTCTTAGCTTCATATTTGAATTTATTATAATCCATTATTTTGCAAACTGGTGGATTACCATTTGAATTCATTAAAACCAAGTCAAAACCAGCATATTTTGCTAGTGTTAAGGCATCTTGAATACCTTTTAGACCAAGCTTTTCACCATTTGGTCCAATTACCATTACTTCTTTCGCTCTGATTTGTTCGTTAATGTACAAATCTTTTTGTTTATTTGCTATACTGAACACCTCCAATAAAAAAGTGAATACAGAATGTATCCACTATAAAACCAATATAACTATTATATTTAATAATATTAAACTTGGCATTTACCCATGACTATTTGTCATCAGGTGAGAAGTGGATACTTCTTCTTTCCTCTTTGTACGACATTAATTATATTATTATATGCTTTATTTGTCAAGCATTTTCTTTATTTTGCAGCATTTTCTTCAGTATTTTGATTTAAAAAGTTAATAATCTTTTCATAATTATCTTTATACATAGATAATCTTTTAATTTCTGCTCGATAAGAATCTATTTCTTTTTCCATAGAAGCAATAATACTTTCTTGTTTTTTTATTTCTTCTTCTTTTCGTTTAACCTCATCTTTTAACTCATCAATACGATTGTTTTTATCCTTAACAGTTAATTCTAAACTGCTAATTTCATTACTTTTTGTTTCAATATCTTTTGCTTGTTTTTCTATAGTTTTTTCTTGCTCTTCAGTAAGTTCAAGTAATTGTGTTATTCTTCCAATTGCCTTTACTGTATTTTCATCAACCTTTTTATCTTCAGTTTTACCACTTACTTTAGGTTCAACTTGCATAACATCTAAAATTTCAATTTCACCCATTTTTTCCTCACCTTTTTTATTTGCAATATTTCCTATATAGTCATGATATTTTCCAAGTTCAAATGCCCTAGCTAAAATAATATTTTCTGGAACATCATAAACTTCTGCAACTTTCTTTAATTTTTTACCATTTTCTATATAAGTTTTATAAAACTTAACATCATCTGCAACTAGCATATTAGCGATGTACATTTGCCTTTCCTCATCATTATCAAAGATTAATGTATCCGTATGTTCTAAAACCTTAGCAAGTTTTTCTTCGCCTTTTAAGCCCTTAAAATCTACTAAAATCCGATTTTTTTCAACATCCTTTTTTAATTTTTTATATTTATCTTCACTTAATTTTATACTCATTTTTACTACCTCACAAACAGTCGTCTATTACAAGTATACTACATTAAAATAATAATAAGCAAGGAAAAATAGGTAAAAAAAAAGCATATATACTATGCTCTTGAATCATACTTACCATCTTTAGTTGAAATAACGATGTCTTCTCCTTCAGAAATGAATAAAGGAACTTTTACCATTAAACCATTTTCCATGTAAGCTTCTTTTAATGCATTGTTAGTTGTGTTACCTTTAACAGCAGGTTCAGTCTTAGCAACTGTAAATACTATCTTATCTGGTAATTCAATACCTAACATTTCACCTTGATAGAAAGTAATAAATACTTCAATACCTTCTTTTAAGAATTTAGCATCATCACCAATTTGATCTTTAGTTAAATCAATTTGATCATAAGTTTCCATATTCATGAAGTTGAAATCATCACCATTTGCATATAAATATTGCATTGATCTTTTTTCAATCATAGCTTTTTCAACTTTTATACTTGAATTGAATGTTTTTTCTACAATTGAACCCGTTCTTAAATTTTTAAGTTTAGCCTTTACGAAAGCTGCACCTTTTCCAGGTTTAACATGAGAAAAATCAAGTACAACGTATAATTGATCTTCATAAATAATAGTCATGCCATTCTTTATATCATTAACATTTACCATAAATTCCTCCTTGTTTATCTTCTTTTTCCTAAAGTTTTAACCTTATACCCTTTAGAATTAGATTTTCCTTTAGGAGTTTTTTTAATATCTACTGCCTTTTCAAATGGTGCAGTTTGATTAGCTTGCATTTTAATTAATTTTGCATAATCAATCGATGTAATAAAATGTCTAAACATATAATATCACCTATTATTTTTTTTCTTTATGAGCTGTTGATTTTCTACATTTTGGACAGAATTTATTTAATTCTAAACGTTCTGTTGTATTTCTTTTATTTTTTTCTGTACGATAGTTTTCTTCTTTACATTCAGTACATTGAAGAGTAATTCTTTCTCTTACTTCACCTTTTTTTGCCATACTATCCCTCCTTCTTCATAACACGCATACATATTATAGCAAATAATTTTAAAAAATAAAACCTTTTTTTTATAAAACTTATATGTTAATACCTTTTAAAATAAGCATCCGCGACTTCTGTCACAATTCTTTTAGTAATAAAGCTTATATATTCTGTATTGGTATATGTAGATACATCTGGAGATATGACAGTAATACTTATCTTTGGATCATCATATGGAAAATATCCAACAAAAGTTGTTGATATTGTTTCTTTATCAATTAAACCATCATTATTTGTATCTATAAAGGTCTGACTAGTCCCTGTTTTTCCTGCTGGTTTATAATTTAAATTTATATATCCAGAGCCTGTTCCACCATATTCTAAAACCATCTTAAATCCTTCTTTAATCCTATTTAAGTATTTTTCCTCAGTAGTTACTTTATTAAGTTCTAGTCTTCTAGAATCATATATTACTTCTCCTCTATTATTAACAACTTTATCTAATATATATGGTTTAATTCTAACACCATTATTCGCGATTGTAGTAATATACTGTGATAACTGTATAGGAGTATATGTATCATACTGACCAATTGAATAATCTAAAAGTAATCCCGCATCCTTTTTAGTTCCAATTAATCCAAGCATTTCATTAGGTAAATCAATTTCTGTTTTTACTCCTAAACCAAATTCTTTAAATGTATCTCTATATAAATTAAAAGCTGAATCTTTAATAGTTAAACCCATATTATAAAAATATGATGAACCACCTACTTTTATAGCTGTATGGAACTGAAAGGTATTAGAAGATCTTTTTAAAGCTGTTAAGTCATTTAAATATCCTAAATACATAAATGAACATTTTTTAGGTGTTCCTTTTATTTTTATACACTCATCATTTCTAACTTCTCCGATTTTTAAAGCATTAGTATTATAACCTACTATGTGTGATGCTCCTTTTACTACTGATCCAACAGTATATGACATATTTATATTTTCAGTAGAAATATCATAAACACTATTATTTATAACTTTTTTACCTGCTAGTGCTATAATCCCACCAGTCTTCACATCAGTTAATATTACATATGTCCTATTTAAAAAATTAGTATTAGGTTCATATTTAGCTCTTTTGATATTATTTACTATTATGTTTTCTATCTCCTCTTGAAGTTTAATATCTATATTTAAATATATATCATTACCTTTTTTACCTTCTTTTACTAGTTTATAAGTACCATCACTACTTCTTATATACTCATTCTTTTCTCCTTTTAAATATTTATCATATTCATATTCTAAATAACTAATTCCAACTCTGTCATTAATTTTATATCCATTTGAAATATAGTAATCTTTATATTCGTCTGTAATCTTCCCAACATTTCCAAGTATTCCTCTTAAGGTTATACCATATGGATATACTCTTTCCCAGTCTAATCTTATATTAACTCCTTTTAGAATGCCAACATTTTCTGCAATTATAGCATATTCTTCATTTGATACATTTTCATCCTTAATTATTTTTTCAGTATAACTATATCCATTGTTCATAAGATAATAAATATAAGCAGTTTCTTTATTTAAACTATTAATATCATCTTCTTTAATTCTTTCTAATTTTAAATTATGTAAATCATCTTTTGAAAGTTTTCTATCTTTATATTTTTTATATTCTTCATCTGTAATTAAATCTAGATTAGAATTTACTTTTAAATAATATTCTTTTAGCATATTTGTAGTAATTTTAGAGTAATCTACTTCTAAAATTTTTGAAAGTTTATCCGCTATTTTAAGTTCTTCTTTTGTTGAGACTCCAACTTCTTTTAAATAATAAATAACTTTAACAGGTTTATTATCCACTAGTAATATACCATTTCTATCATATATTCTTCCTCTTGGAGCTGTTGAACTATAAACTTTTGTTTCTGTCATTTCCCTTACTTTATTTTCATAGTATGATTCTTTTAAAACTTGAATATTAAATAAATTTATTAGTATTACAAACATATATCCAATTAATAATACTTCTAATGCATATATTCTTTTCATAAAGTCACCTAGTATTATTTTTATAAACTTTTATTATTTTATACATATAATTACTTAGGAGGATTTATGAATAAATTAATTACTAAATATATAAGTTTATTAAAAATAGAAGATGTTAAAAAGTTTGGTATTAAAAATAATATATTTTTAAGTGATAAAGAATTAAATTATACTTATAATATAATTAAAAATAAACACAAAGAATTAATTGATAATCCAGAAGATATATTTATTGAAGCTAAAAAATATATTGATGAAAATAAGTTAATTAAAATAGAAAGATTATTTTATGAGTATAAAAAAAGATATAAGAATTACTTATAGTAATTTCTTATATCTTCTAGTAAATTAGGATTAAATTTTTTATTTCTAATCATTTCAATTTCAAATTTATATGGTGGAAAAAGTCTATTCTTAGAATCATCTGTTTCACCTATATAAGGTGTTTCAAGAATTTTTGGTACATCTTTTAATTTGTCATTATAAATAATGTTAATAAGAGTGTCAAATCCAATTGTTCCTAAACCAAAATTCTCATGTCTATCTTTATGAGCACCTTTATCGTTTTTACTATCATTTATATGGACACATCCTATTTTTTCAATTCCTATTACTTTATCAAATTCTTCTAAAATTTCATCAAATTTTGTCAAATCATATCCAGCATCATTTAAATGACAAGTGTCAAGACAAACCATAACTTTTTCTTTATAAGTTACTCCATCTATTATTTGTTTTAACTCTTTGAATGTTTTTCCCATTTCGCTTCCTTTTCCTGCCATAGTTTCTAAACAAACTATAACTTTAGTATCACTTAAAATGCATGCATTTAAAGTATTAATTATATTATGAATAGCTACTTCTTCTCCTAGATTAACATGACTACCCGGATGAAGCACTAACTTAGTTACTCCTAACTTTTCTACTCTATCAATCTCTTGTCTTAAAAAGTTAATAGAAAAATCTAAATTAGCAGTATTAGCTGGATTAATTATGTATGGTGCATGAACTATAACATTTCTTAAGTCCATTCCATTTTCTTTCATTATTTGCATACCTTCTAGAGTAAGAGAATCTATGATTTCTGCTCTTGCAGTATTTTGAGGTGCTCCTGTATAAAACATAAAAGCATTGCCTCCATAACTTAATTCTTCAAGTACACTACCTTTAAATTGTGTATCTTTTTTAAATGATACATGATTTCCTATAATTAACTTTTCCATATTACCTCCTAAAAAAAGTTGCATATTATGCAACTTTTTATCCTTCACTCTTATTACTTTTATTAATTTCAGCATTTACCATATCTAATGTAATGCCATATTTATTAACAAGTTCTGTCATTTCTTTTTCAGCAGCTTGTTTTGTTTGAATTGCCTCTTTACGTGTTTCTAAAAGTTGTAAATATTTTTTAATTGCTTCTTTTACAGGATCTACTTCTGGTGCCTTTGGTACTGATTCTACTTTATCTTCTTTTGAAGCACTTTCTAATTCTGCAGCTTTAGCAATTGATTTATTTCTATGATTTACAAGTTTGCCTTTAAAAACCACACTTATAAGTAGTTTTTTTGGCGCACTATTTGCATGTAATTTATTAGTACGTAAGAATATAACATCCATTGGTGCTACTTTCTCAGCATATCTTTTTTCTTTTACTGGAGCTTCTACTGGTTTAACTTCTGGTGCAGTAGGTTGTGCTGGTGCTTCAGGCTTCAATTCTACCCTTGGAGCTTCTGCTGGTTTTTCTTCAGCTGGTGGAGCTAATTCAGGTTTTGGTGGTAACACTGGAGCTTCTGCTGGCTTAATTTCTGGAGCACTTACTGGTGCTGGAGGAACTGGAGCCACAGGAACGTTAGGTGCACTTACAGGAGCTGGAGCTATTACTTCTTGATTTTGAGTTTTTGTTTCTTTTGCTTTAGCTTCTATTAAAGTAGCACAATTTTTATCATAACCACTTGCAACTTTATTAAACATATTAGGTACTAGAAAAGCAACTTTCTTTTCTGTGATACTAATATCTTTTCCTTTTAAGCTGTCTCCTAAAACTAAATCATAATTCTTCATATTATCTACTCCCCATCTTTTGCGATATCGAGCATTACTTTTTTGATTTCAACCCAAACATTTTCTTCTGTAATACCTGCTAATGTAACAGTACCATCAGCATTAGCAACAACTTCAGAAGTATATACTTCAACATTACCAGATGCATCTGTTTTATTTTCAGTATATATTAAATAATCTTTATCATTAGATTTTAAAGTGAAATAAGCAACTACCTCAACTTGTTTAGCTGTACCCGTTTCATCAATAATATTTATCATCTCTTTAGCGTTCATACGATTATCTCCCTTCCTCTATTCTTAACTTTACTCTCACATTATACCACATAGATAATTATTTTAAAAGTACTTTTATCTAAAATGCTACAAGGAATAATATAAACTAATTTAGAGATTTTTTCAAGTGCTTAAATCTAATTAATACTGTCATTTAACATAGAAAATATTTTTCTTACTCCCCTACTTACATAATCACAAATCTTTTCAGATATGATAAGTCCTAGTTTCTTTGGTCTAGTATTTATACTATCCTCTTCAATATAATAATTTTCTAAATCTACTTCTTTTCCTAGCTTAACATCTTCCTCAAACTTTAATATTTGTTTTTCTGTTAATACCTTTCTTTGATATTTGGAATATTCATAATATCCCATATTTACCATAGTATAAATTGCCGTATATATAATTAATAAAATTAGTATACTTAAATTAAATAATTTAATACTAACCTCTTTCATTGATTATATCCTTTAGTATAATTGCAAGTATTTCCATGGTATTATAAACTTCATCAATTGTATTTTCATATCCCCCCACTTCAATAAGCATTGCATTATTACTTATATCTTGATTATATATACCATTTACATTAGAGCCTGATTTTTTAATAATTCCTCTACTAAGGCCAGGATATTGATTATTTAGTTTTGAATTAAAATATGTTGCTAGTTCTAAGTTATAATTATAGTTTTGATGTTCTAATCCTACTACAAAAAGTACTTTAGCATAGTTTTTATTATTAAGGCTGTATGTTGAACTATTTTTATTAATAGAGTCTCTATGAACATCTATAAAATATTTTAAACTTTCATTTTTATTTATAGCATCCTCAATATAGTATCTACTTGCCATATAACTATAATTATAATTCCAATTATTTATTCTTATAAATTCTGTTATATCGCTTTCTTCTACTAGAGCTTCTATTCCCTGTTCTTTTAATTTTTCACGTAATATATAAGATGCCATCATTACATTTGGTGTTATGTTGTAAGCTTCATAATTAGTTGAACTATAATTTTCAAGTTGATGTGAATTATATATATAAACTACTGGTTTATTAGAAGAACTAGGATTAGGATCTTTTATATGTTGTGATATTTCCTCTAGTGAATCTGCATCATATATTTCATCATAATGTGATAAATCTTTTGAAACTAATAAACTTTCTAAAAGCGTTGTTGGTTTAGTTATTTCTGAAGAAAAAATTATATTAGTGAACTTATTAAACCAATTATATTTATATTTTTTATAATGATTAGAGTCAGTAAGTAAACTTAATATAAATTCTTCATTTGATGAATATAGTTTAAGATTACAAAATAGCATAAAACCTATAAATCCAAAAAGTAAATATAAAAATAAAATTAATATAGTCTTGTACTTAAATCTATACTTCTTTTTAAATTTAAATCTTTTCATTTTATCACCCAATTGAGTATATAAAATTATATGAAACTATATTGTCAAAATATATACTAAAAGTTTAAAAACAATCTACAAATTATCGACATTTTCATGTAATGCATTATTTATACCGCTTGATATAATATCACTTAATATTTCAATTATAAAATCTATTTCTTTAGGAGTAACCATAAGATTATATCCAATTGGTGTTAATACTTCAAAAATTAATTCTCTTAATTCTTCTTCTTTAAAATTACCTATTATTCCTAATAAGCTTTTTTTATCAGATTCTTCTACTTCTATATTCTCTTTTAAATAATTATTATTTAACGCTGAAATAAGTTTATTTTTAGGATTCTTTATATTCATCTTATTATAACTATAATGCTTATACATGTAATTTATTGTATCACTTACAATGGTAACGGCATCAACAACAGTAGGAACACCTATTGCAATTACTTTAACACCAAATTCTTCATAACTAATCTCTTTTCTTTTATTTCCTATACCTCCACCTGGTGAAATACCCGTATCAGTTATCTGAATCGTTTTATTTAATCTTTCGACTGAACCACTTGCTAACGCATCAATAGCGATAATTAGATCTGGATTTATTTCTTTTACTATTCCTTTTATAAAATCACTAGTTTCAATTCCTGTTGCAGCAAAAACACCTGGCTTAATTCCAAAGGTTCTTATAAAACCATCTTCAACATTAGAATATTCAAATAAGTGATTTGTTATTAAAATATTATCAATAACTAATGGTCCTAAAGCATCAGGTGTGCTTTTATTATTTCCTAATCCAACAATTAGAACCCTAGATTCCGAATTAATTTCAACTATTTTTTTTAACTCATTAGTAAATACTTTCTTAACTTTTTCTTTATTACTATAATCTGTTACATCTTCAAACTGAATAGTTATATACCTACCTGGTTTCTTATTTATTTCCCTAGCTAATTTTTCGGTTAAAACAGTATTAGTAACTTTTATATCATCATATAAATTAACTTCATTAAACTCTTTATTTTCAACATAATCTATTGCCAAATCAGTATGAACTGTATATTTTTCTAAATCTATCTCATGATTCATATTATCACCTGGTATTATTTTTGCCAAAAATGCCTTTTTTTATTGCTTTTTTCTTATTTTTTTGTTAAAATCTATATTGTTAAGTTGACTTGGGAGGTGAAACTAATATGCCAAATATGAAAAATGCAAAAAAAGCTGTTAGAAAAAACTGTAAAAAAACTGTTGAAAACAATAATTTTGAAGCAAGTATGAGAACAGCTATTAAAAATGTAGAAAAAGCTGTATTAAATAAAGATAAAGAAAAAGCTACTGCTAATTTAGAAGTTGCTATTAAAAGAATAGATAAAGCAGTTGCTAGCGGAGTAACAACAAAGAATAAAAGTGCTCGTAACAAATCACGTTTAACTAAAAAAGTTAATAGTATGGAGTAATTTTACTTCTTTTTTTTTGTTTTTAATTTAGTATAATATGCTATAATTATAATAGGTGATAATACATGAAAAATTTACTAAAATGCATTTTTAGCATTGCTATATATTCAGTATTATTAGTTGGTATATTCGCACTTAGTAAACCGATTAGTAATTACATTGTTGAAAATGTTGTATACAAAAAAGAAGTTTATCCTTTAGAATATAATAACTATAGTAAAAAAAGTAACTTTAATTACTTACAAATAAATAGTGATTTTGATACTAAGAATAAAACTGATTTAATTAATAATATATATACTATTGTAGATAGTGGTATAAGCGAATATAGTTTTTATTGTAGTGATGAATATATCAATTGTTTGGAAGATATTAAAGATGTTGCGACAGATAATGAATTAATGACTATAATAAACAACTTTACCAATCCATATAATAGTTTTAATAAATTATATGTTACTACTAATACAATGGGTAAGATTACTGTTAAAGTTGAAAAATTATATACTTCTGATGATATAAATTATTTAAACGATTATATGAATAATTTTCTTATTAATAATTTAAATGACTCTATGAGTAATCGTGAAAAAATTAAGACATTTCATGATTACATAATCAATAATACTTCTTATGATAAAGAAAAAGCTAATGAAATAAAAAATAATATACATACTGAAAATACTCTTGAATCGCATAAAGCTACAGGAGTACTTAAAAATCATATAGCTCTTTGTAGTGGCTATACTGATGCAATGGCAATATTCTTAAATAAAATTAATGTACCAAACTATAAAATTTCAACAGACTCACATATATGGAATATAGTTAATTTAGATAACACTTGGTATCATTTAGATATGACTTGGGATGATCCTGTACTCGATACAGGAAGAGAAATATTAATAGATGAATTTATGTTAATAACAAATAATCAATTAAAAGAAAAAAATACAGGACAGCATGATTATGATGCTACTGTATATTCAGAAATAGCTACTAATTAATAGTAGCTTTTTTTAATAAAAAAAGTGAATAAATCACTTTAAATCGTCAATATGTTTTTTTAATACTTCTGCTTGATTTCCTAGAATTATTTTTAGTTGATTATCAATTTCTACCATTCCTTGAGCACCCATTTTTTGGATTCCTTCTTTATTTACTAAAGAAATATCTTTAAGTGTTACCATAAATCTAGACTTATTTGCTTCATAACTAATAATATTATTTTTTCCACCTAAAAAATCAACTAATTTATTAACTTCTATTTTTGCATCTTTTCTAGATGCTCTAGTAATTGCAATAGCGATTATAACTAATAATGCAATTATAATTATATATTGTATATAACTTTCCATCTAATCACCTTACATAATTATACTATAAATTGCTCAATTGTCAAATATTGGTATATTATTGCCTTTTAAAAGAAAAATAATATTGGTGATATTATGAACATAAAAAAGTCATATAAAATTAATTATAAATTATTAATAATTATGCTAATTTTCTTTATTATTTCATTACTATCTTTATATAGTGCTGATATTATAAATACAGGTGTTAATAATATTATGTATAAACAATTAATATGGATTATTATTGGATTTATTCTAATTAAAATAATTAATAATATTGGAAATAACACTATCATTAAATATAGTTTTGTTCTTTATATTATTATGAACATTTTACTTTTACTACTATTACTATTTGCCCCTACAATTAATAATGCCAAGTGCTGGTTTAAAATTCCTGGAATTGGTACAATTCAACCTAGTGAATTTATGAAAATAACATTAATTATTTTTTTAGCTAATTACATTAATAACTATAAAATTAATCATAAATTATTAACTATTAAAGAAGAAATAACATTTTTATTTAAAATATTAATTATTGTATTAATTCCTTCTATTCTTACTTTTTTAGAGCCAGATACAGGTGCTGTATTTATGTATTTAGTATTAACTATATCCATACTATTTATATCTAAAATTAGAATTAGATGGTTTATTGGAGGTTTATCAATTTTAAGTATTTTAATATTAATTACTCTTTATTTATATAATAACAATATTAACTTATTTATAAAATTATTAGGTAATTCATTTTTTCTTAGGGTAGAAAGATTAATAAATTGGAGTAATACTAGTGGAATGCAACTTGAGCGTGGACTTGCTTCAATTGGTTCTAGTGGACTACTTGGAAATGGCTTTTCTAAAAATGTCATTTATTTTCCTGAAGCACATACTGATTTTATTTTTGCAGTTTTTTCTTCTAATTTTGGTTTTATAGGTTCTTTAAGCTTAATAATTCTTATTATTATGTTTGATTTAGAAATAATAAATATAGCCAAAAATAGTAAAAACCGAATAAATAAATATATTTGTATTGGTATCTTAGGAATATTATTATATCAACAAATTCAAAATATTGGGATGACATTTGGATTACTTCCAATTACAGGAATAACTTTGCCATTCATAAGTTATGGTGGTTCTAGCTTACTTAGTTACATGATTATGATGGGAATAATATTTAATATTCATAGTGAAAATAAAAAGAGTCATTATTGACTCTTAAGATATTTTTAATACATAAGGAGAAGCTTTAGTACCATTTCCTGAAGATACTATTAAGCCAGCATCTACAGTTATTACAGGTCTTACATAATAATTACTATTAGTGTGTACAGATTCTGTTGATGTATTATTTATTTTATATACATAACTAGCTGATGACATACTCATAGTCCAAAAACTTTTTGAATCGTTTTCTTTTATCGGTGCAGAAAGTATTTCTGAAACTCTAGGTAATGAAACATTCATACCAGTTACCATATTAGTATTTGACATAGAACTATTCTTATAATAAATATTATCAGAACTAGTTAAATAATCTCCTTGATATATATATGTTCTTATCATAAACTTTTTAGCATTAGCACTATAACCATTAAATATACTAGTATTTAATTCTTTACCAATATAGTTATCGTTAGCTAATCTAGCATAACCACCTGAAGAATAATTATAAGTATTAGATAAAAAGTTATCTAAAATCATTCTTAATTCTTTTTTATCCTTTTCAATTACACGATATATTTTATTATCAAAACTTATGTATTCCCCAGCTGTTATATTAATAGTTTTAATAGTCCTTTCATCAGACGCTACTACACTATCAATATTTTTATTTAATATAAATGGAGATGAACTAATACCACTACCTGCAGTAATAATAGTAGATGCATCTATATTAATAACTGGTCTTACATAATGTAAGTTATTAATGTTTTCTTTAACTATATTACCATCAGTACCAACGACATAAACTAAATTCTTATCGTCATGATAACTATTAGTTAAACTAAATTTTGTGCCATTTTTTAGATAGCTATTTCCTTCAGCATCTTTTGAATTATTAAATTCTGATAGACCTAAAAGTCCTACTTTAATATATAAAGAATCTATTAAATTTTCACATAAATCATCAGAATCAACATTATTAGTAGAAGTATCACAAAATTCTACTTCTCTTATTAAATCAAAATTGCTTAACTTTGTATAAAAATAATCATTTAACCAATTATACATGAAAGATTTTTCAAATTCCCCATTAGCTTTACCATATTTGGTAGTACTAACTACTTCATCAGTTACTAACTTAATACTACCATCTTCATTAATAGCTACAATTCTCCAAAGGAAACCAGAAAAGTACACATAATTATTTGTAACATTCCCTTGAAAATAAGTACCTTCTAAATATTCTACAGTTGCACTCGAATCTAATAATTCTTTTGTTTTTTTCCCTAATGATGAATAAACTGGCTCTCCTGAAACTATTTCATTATCAATATTTTGAATAATTGAATACTGATAACCACCATCTTCGACAGTAACCTTTATAACAGTTTCTTTAGTTAAGTTTTCACCATCAATATATTCCCTGCTAAGTTCTCCAGCATTCATCATTCTTTCTAAAGAAATATAATAAACATTACCATCACCTTTTGGATAAAGTGTTTGATAATTATCTAAATAACTTGTAGCACTAGAAAAAAGTACCATTTTAGTTGCTTCATCTATTTCGCCCTTCTTGCTATTTATTTGTCCTACTATAGGAGTAACAACTACTATAAGTATAACTGCAACAAGAACTAAAACACCTAATAATTCTACTAAAGTAAATCCCTTTTTATTCATTTTAGACACCTTCTATTCTAAAATAATTATACAAGAAAAGGCAAAAAAAAACAACTATGCAGCTGTTTCTTCTTTTTTAATAACTTCTTTACCTTTATATGTTCCACAAGCAGCACATACTCTATGTGGTCTAACATCAGCACCACATTTTGGGCATTTTGTTGTAGAATTAGCATCAATCTTATAATGAGTTCTTCTCATTCTACCTCTTGTTTTACTAACTTTTCTAAAAGGTACAGCAAACATTTGAATATTTAACTTCATCATCATAAACACCTCTTTTCCTATAATAAATCCTTTAGCTTATCAAAAGCCGAAGTAGTTCCATCTTCTTCCCCTTCAGTTACTAATTTCCAACCATCACCAGATAGCTTCAAATCAGTAGCATCTGGACAAGTAACTTTTATAGGAATTTCCATTAGTATATTTTCCCATATTATATGAAAAATATCAAGAGAATTATCAACTTTTTGAACAGAATTTTCTATTTCTGACATAAGTTCCATATAATCTCCACTAATTTCAGCATTAAAAGCATAATCAACTGGTTTTAAAGTGATTGAACATGGTAGAACCATAGTTCCCTCAATTACTAAATCTAAGTAATAATTAAAACTGTCATCTCTATTTATATATCCTTTTACATTAGTATCTTTTAAAGAAATGATACCAGCTTTATCAAGCAATTCTTGAGATGCTGTAAATTTTTCTTCAATATATAAACTAGATTCAACACCTTGTTTTAATTTACTAATATCAATAATCATTTTATCACCACCGATTTACTTAATGATTATACATAAAAATACTTAAAAAATCAAGTATTTTATTAATCTAGAAACAAAGTGTAAAATATGCTATTATATAGTTGAGGTGTTTATATGAATATTGGTATTATTTGTGAATATAATCCATTTCATAATGGTCATTTATATCATATTAATAAAATTAAAGAAATGTATAAGAATTGTAATATTATACTAGTTATGAGCTCTAGCTTTTTACAACGTGGTGATGCTAGTTTAATAGATAAATGGGATAAAACTAGTATAGCATTAGAATATGGTGTTGATATTGTTATTGAGCTCCCTTTTGTATTTTCAACTCAAAGTGCTGATACTTTTGCAAGAGGTGCTATTCAAATTCTAAAAAATATGAATGTAGATGCTATAGTTTTTGGAAGTGAAATAAATGATATAGAAATACTAAATAAAATTGCAAATGTACAAAATGAAGATAGTTTTAATATAAGTGTTCAAAAATATATGTCAGATGGAGTTAATTATCCTACTGCTATTTCTAGAACTATAAAAGATATGCTTAATATTAAAATTGATACTCCAAATGATTTATTAGCAGTTTCATACATTAAAGAAATAAATAGACAAAATACCAATATCAAACCTATTTGTATTAAAAGAACTAATGATTTTCATGATAAAAAGTTAAATGACACTATTACAAGTGCTACTAGTATCAGAAATGCATTAAGAAATAATGTAGATATAAAACAATATGTGCCTGAAATTTGTTATAACTATTTACAAAAAGAATTATATTATACTGAAGAGTACTTTGATTTATTAAAATATAAAATTTTATCTGCTAGCGATTTATCTATATATCAAACTGTTGATGAAGGTATAGGTAGTAGAATTAAAAAGATGATATTAAAATCAAATAGTTTAGATGAGCTTATTGAAAATGTTAAAACTAAAAGATATACGCATAACAAGATTAAAAGAATGTTAATACATATATTATGTGGTTTAACTAAAAAACAAGCTCTTAAAATGAAAAATAGTGAATATATTAGAATACTTGGATTTAATGAAAATGGTAGAATATATTTAAACAAAGTTAAGAAAACTTCTAAGTTACCTATTATTACAGGATACTCTAATATAAAAAGTGATATCTTAGATTTAGAACTTAAAGTTAGTCAAATATATTATTTAGTATCTAAAGAAAAAAATAAGAATTATTTAATGGAATTGGAATACAAACATAAACCAATCATCAAATAATTCTTTTTCTTTTATATTTTTTCTATTTTTAAGAAATTTGTATGTTTTTCTTTATTCTTGTTATTTAAACCACCAGTTATAACTATTACATCACCAGTATCTAAATGAGTAAACTTCTTAGCTTCTTCTTTAGCAGATTCAAGTAATTGATCTGCAGTTTTATATACAGGTACTAATGTTGGATATACACCCCAGTTTAATGCTAAAGATCTAGCTACTTCTTCACTAGGAACAGGTGCTAAAATTAAACATTTTGGTTTTAAATTACTTATCTTTCTAGCACTATAACCAGACATTGTGCAAACAACAATTGTTTTAACATCTAATGTTTCAGCGCAAGAAATAACACTTTCTGCTATTGTAGCAGTTATATCTTTTTCTACTTTTGATTCAAAAATATAATCATAGTCATAAAATTTTTCTGTATTCTTACAAATATCAGCCATGAATCTAACTGTTTCTACTGGAAACTTACCTGTTGTAGTTTCACCAGAAAGCATAACAGCATCTGTTCCATCAAGTACAGCATTAGCAACATCTGATACTTCTGCTCTAGTAGGACGAGCATTTTTCTTCATAGATTCTAACATTTCAGTAGCAACAATACAAATTTTTCCAAATCCACGACACTTTTGAATAATCATTTTTTGGTAAACTGGTAATTGTTCCATTGGAACTTCTACTCCTAAGTCACCACGTGCAACCATAATACCATCACTTACTTCAATAATTTCATCTAAGTTTTCAATACCAGTTGTACTTTCAATTTTAGAAATAATTTTTAAATCTTCTCTATTTTGTTCTTTTAATATTTCTCTTGCTTCTAAAACATCTTCTTTTGTAGAAACAAATGATAATGCTAAATAATCACCATCATGTTTACAAGCATAGATAATATCTTCTCTATCTTGTTCACTTATAAATGGAATATCTAATTTTACACCAGGAACATTTAGACTTTTCTTGTTTCCTAAAACTCCCCCATTTATAATCTTACAAGTAACTCCATCTTCTTCTTTAGAAATAACTTCTATTTTCATTAATCCATTTTCAAGAAGAATAGCACTTCCTTTTTCAAGTGAATCTAAAGCTTGTGGATGGTTTACTGAAAATCTTTCTTCATTACCTAATACGTTTTCTTTAACTACTCTGATAGTTTTACCTTCTTCAAGTTTTATTTCACCATTCTCCATCATTCCATTACGAAATTCAGGACCTTTTGTATCATATAAAATAGCTATATTTTTACCAGTTATTTCTCTTACTTTTTTAACTGTACTAACAACATTTTGTTTTTCTTCTAAAGTAGCATGTGAGAAATTTATTCTCGCTACATTCATACCTACATTAACCATTTGAGTCATAACATCTACATCACAACTAGCTGGTCCTATACTACAAATAATTTTAGTTTTTTTCATACCAAAACAACTCCTTTTTTCAAAAACAAGAGTGATTTTAACACAAACACATAAAAAAAGCAAGATTTATAAGGCATCTTGCTTAATTATTTTGACATTTTTCACAGTAATAAGTACCCCTACCATTAATTTGTACTTTTACTATAATATTTTTACATACAGGACATAAATCACCTTCATGATTATGTACAAGCAGATTTTGCTGAAATCTACCATGAACACCTTCACTTGATGTATAAGTTCTTATTGTTGTACCTCCCATTTTAATAGCATCTGTTAATACTCTTCTAGTGTTATCTATAATTTTTTGTAAACTTTCACCATCTAATTCTGATGCTTTCGTAAATGGATTTATATTAGACAAAAATAGTATCTCATCAGCATATATATTACCTATACCTACTATAATACTCTGATCTAGAATAACTGTTTTTATTGGATTTTTCTTACTTTTATACTTATCTTTTAAATACTCAACTGTAAGTAATTCATCCCAAGGTTCTAATCCTAGTTCATTAAGTGGTTTACTAGTGTATAAATCATCTTTACATATCAAATGCATTCTACCAAATTTACGCGTATCTTTATATCTTAATTCAGTATTATCAGTAAATTCAAAACATACATGTTCATGCTTATCATAAGAGTCTTTAGGATTTCTTATATTGTATTTACCTTCCATTCTTAAATGACTTAATAAATAATAATTATCTAGTTCAAATAATAACCATTTTCCTCTTCTTTTTATATCATTTATAGTTTGTCCAATTAGTTCTTTAATAAAGATATCACTAGCTGGATATTCAATAATATTACTATATAAAACTTTAACATTTTTTATTTTTTTATTTAATACTTGTAACTTTAATGTTTCCTTTACAGTTTCTACTTCTGGTAATTCTGGCATGTAATTCACCTCTTCTAATAACTAATATTTTATCATAAATTGTTAATGTTATCACTAAAACTTTAATAAAGAATATACTATCTTTGAAGGTGATTAAATGAAAAAAATATTTAGATATTCTTTAGTATTTATAATACTACTATTATTTACTATAACTATGTGGCCATGGAATAAAAATAAGAATAATACTACCTTAAAAAAAGTAGTAGTTGCGGAAGTTGCGCATAGTATTTTTTATGCTCCTATGTATGTTGCATATACTGAAGGATATTTTAAAGAAGAAGGATTGGATGTAGAGATAATTCTAACTGCTGGCGCAGATAAAGTTACAGCAGCAGTATTATCAGATGATGTTAACATTGGATTTTGTGGTAGCGAATCTACAATATACTTATATAATGAAGGAATTAAAGATTATTTAGTTAATTTTGCTGGATTAACAAAAAAAGATGGAAGCTTTTTAGTATCTAGGAAAAAGTATGACAATTTTACTGTGGAAAACTTAAAAGGAAAAACTATAATTGGTGGTCGTAAAGGTGGTATGCCTGAAATGACTTTAAAATGGGCTTTAAAAGAAAATGGCATTGATTATGAAGATGATGTAATTATTGATACTAGTATTGCTTTTAACGCTATGAGTGGAGCTTTTATAGGTGGACAAGGAGACTTTGTTTCTTTATTTGAACCTAATGCTTTAGAACTTGAAAAACAAGGTTTAGGATATGTAGTAGCTTCAATAGGTGAATTAGGCGGAATAGTCCCATATACAGCATTTAATGCTAAAAAAAGTTATATTGAAAATAACCCAGATGTTATTGAAGGATTTACTAAAGCTATTCAAAAAGGGTTAGATTATGTACATAATAATTCATCTAAAGATATAGCTTCAAAAATATTAAGTGAATTTCCAGATACTTCACTAACTGATTTAGAAAAAATAATAGATAGATATAAAAATATAGACTCTTGGTTTAAAACTACTTATATAAATGAAGATAACTTTATCCACATTGAGGAAATTATGGAAAACGCTAAAGAATTATCTAAAAGAGTACCATACAATAAATTAGTTAATAATACATATGCAAAAAAAGAATAAATCATTTTATTCTTTTTCTATATATTCTTTTATAACTTCTAGTTCATTCATTGATACTTCAAATTCTTTATTATTAAACATATCTTTAACTTTAAAATAATTATTTGCTATTTCATCTTCACCTAATATAATTACATATGGTATTTTTTCTTTATTTGCAAAATCTAAACTTTTCTTTAACTTTTTATCAATCATTTCAAGTTCTACTTTATATCCCATATTTCTTAATTTATTAGCAAATTTTAATGACTCTATTTTAGTATTCATAGGTATTACATATATATCTACATCACTATCGCTTTTAAATCTTTCATCATTTTTTAAAAGTTCATATATAGAAGATAGTCCAAAACTAATACCTACAGCAGGATAGATATTACCATCACTAATAAAATTAGTAATAATCTTATCATATCTACCACCACCGCCAATACTACCTGATAGTTTCATATTCCTTTCATATACTTCAAATACATTACCAGTATAATAATCTTGACCTCTAGCAAGTGTTGATACAAATTTACAATAACCATCTATTTCTAGTGCTTTTAAATAATCATCTAAAGTATTTAATTCTTCTAAGCCTATAATAATATTTTCATTATTAGTAATAGCAAATTCTTTATTTAATTCATCTAAAGATAAAGTAAAGTATTTTAAAAGTTTATCTATTTTTTCTTCTTCTATTTCTATTTCTCTAAAATAATCTTTTAATTCATCTATAGTAACTTTTTCTAACTTATCTATAATAGTAATAACCTTAGAAACCTTTTCTTCTTCGATATTACATTCTTTTATAAGACCACTCATGAGCTGTCTACTATTATATTTAATAATTATTTCAATATTTAATCTTTTAAATGCTTCTACATATAGGCTAAGCATTTCTGCTTCAATCATTTGGCCAGATATGCCTACGACATCTACATCACACTGAGTAAATTCTCTATCCCTACCTACTTTAACAGGGCCATCTCTAAATACTTTAGCAATTTCATATCGTTTAAATGGCAATTTAATATTATTCTTATTTAATGCTATTAACTTAGAAAATGGTACAGTAAGGTCATATCTTAAACCTAATTTTCTGTTTCCTTGGTCAGTAAGTTTATATATTTCTTTTAAAATATCATTTTCTTCATCATACTTATCACTTAAAATATCATAATACATAAGTATTGGTGTTTCTATTGGATTATATCCATATTCAATAAATATTTCTTTTAAAGTATCATTAATATAATTTCTTATTCTTTGTTCTTTTGGTAAAAAATCAGTTCCACCTTTTATATTTTGTATTTTCATAAATCTCTCCTCTTTCATATATAATCAGGTGCTAATTACCAAAAAAGCTATACAGTTTTACCTGTATAGCTTATCTATAATACAGGCAACAAGCACCACAAATAGCACTTGCGCCTACAACAATTTTAATGTCGTATTAACAAGTGCAGATTACTATGATGATGTTGCATATTAATATTTTTTAACATAATAATCAGTCCCTTCAATATAACTGATTCTAACACATTATATAAATGAAGTCAAATCTACATTATCTTATCTGGCCTTTTAAGACTTTCAAAAGTTTTAATAGTTAAATTACTATTAGCTAGTTCTTCTTCACTTTTACTTAAGTTCTCTTTTCCTTTAATAAAGCTTCTTAAATAAATATTACCAGACATTGTTATATATGGATCATTAGGACTTACTCCCGTTTTAGTATTATAAAAGCTATCTCCATACATTCTAGCAGCTTTTTCGTCTAATAAAATATGACCATGATTTAAAAGATAAGAAGCCATATCTTTATCTTCTTCTTTTATGTAATAACCTGGATGAGGCTTAAGAAGAACTTTATCCGGATACATTGGACTTACAAATATTTTATCTTTAGTACAGTTTTCTTTTTTAAAAAATTGGATGTATGTTGGATCTAATAAGAAAACTTTTTCTTCATCATTAACCATTAACATAATTGTGACAAAACTATGCCCTTCTATGTCGTTAGTAATAGCACTTTGAGTCATGCAAGGAAAATTAGGACAACCTATCTTATTTAAATAATGACATAAAATACTTTGTGCTAAATCACATTTCCAAGAGAAATCATCCATTTTAGAATTAATCTTCTTTCTTGTTATATAAATAATAGTATCTAAAAAATTAATTACTTCTTCTTCACTTAAACTTTTCCCCTGTTTTATTTTTCCCTCTATTAAAGCCATCTCATCATTATTTACATCTTCCGCTATAATGGGATTAAAATCCATAATATATTCCATATTATCACCTATATTAATTATAACATAACAAATATATAAAACTATGTATACTTACAAAACTTTACGTTTACACAAAAATAAAAACTGATGTTAATCAGTTTTTATAAGTTATTTATTATATTTTCATAAATTTCATCGGCATTTTCTGCAACAATGTATATTAAGTAATCACCAATTTCTTTTTCTACTCTATCTTCAAGTATTTGTAATCTTTCTGGTGAATAATTAGCATTAAATGTTTTTACTTTTTCAAAATAGTTTTCCATATCTTTTTTGGTTTGATTTTTATCTGTAGTCTTAATTATAGCGTATAAATCACCAGATGTATTTTCTTTAATAACATGAACTTCCATTAAGTCTAAATTTAAACCATAAACATCTTCAAGTGAATCTTCACTAACATCTTTCATATCTTTTAAATCTTGTTCAATAATCTTTTTTGTTTCATCAACATTTAATTCAGAAATATCATTATTTCCACACCCTGTAACAAACATCAACATAGCAACCATTAAAACTGTTAAAAACTTTTTCATATTATTCCTCCTCTACTAGTGCATGCGTTTTAATATATTCTTTTACTATACTATGACCTAGATAAGTAAAATGAAATTTATCATCAACAAAGTATTCCTCCTTGCCATAACCATCAGGACCTTTTAATACTTCTTGTACATCTAAATATTTAAGATTATGTTTATATGCCATTTCAAGTATTAAAAAATTAAATTTATTTATTTTTTCTTGTTTAAAACTATTGATATTATATCCTTTTTTGATTGGATAAATAGAAATTAAAATTATATTAGTATCAGGACTTTTCTTTTTTATCTCTTCAATCATAGAATTAGCTTTTTCAATAAATAATTCTTCTGTTATCCATTCAGTACTAAAAGTACCAAAATTTAAAATCATTGTCTCTGGTTTATATTTTTCAACAGCATCTAAAAGCTTCATTTGAAGTCCTAACCCATATAAATTTATATCTATAGAATGCATAGAATCTGCATGAAGACATGGTATAGCCCACGCTCTTATTCCAGTTAAAAATCCATTTAAATACATATTCATTGTATTAGAATCTCCAACCATAGTTATTTTGTTAAAATAAGCATCACCATAATTAGTAGTTTCTTTTAATTTTACTTCATCATACCAACCATCTAAAGAATATTCTTCTAAAGATAACTGATATGGTTTTAATTTTTCTACTTTTACTTTTCTAACTTCTTTCGTTTTATTACCTGCTTTATCTTTAACTTCATAAATAACTTCATAATCACCTATTTTACTAGTATCAACCTTATTAGTTACCTTAACCTTATCAGTTAAATCACCATCAAGTTCATCAATAGCATCATACCCAGGTTCATTATACTCAGTTCCTATAGTAATACTTAGTTCTTTATCACCTTTTAAACTAATTTTTGGACCTGATAAATCAGATACTTTAACATTTCTAATTCTTTTAATATTATAAATAAAAAAATTATATGTATAAACTACTTCGTATTCTCCAATTTCATCTTTTATATTATTTGTAGTTTTAATGTCATCAGTTATTTCTTTATTAAACATATAAGCCTTATATCCAGACTCACTATATTTTTCACCATAATCTAATTCAACTAACTTATTACCAATTAACTTTATATTTATAAATAGAAATGGAGATATAATCACCATTGTAATTATTATTAAAAATAAACATAAAAGAAATATTCTTTTTTTTCTTAATTTTCTTTTTTTCACTTATATCACTCTACTTTTACATTAAACATTTTATCATAAAATATATACATTGTAAATTGATAATAAATTTAATAATTAAAAGCTTATGCCTTAGTCAAATAATATAAAACAGCATATTATAACTTAGGTGATAGTATGAATAATTATATTCTTAGTATAGAAAAATTAAAGAAAGACTATTATACAAAAAATGGTGAAATTAAAGCCATTGAAGATTTTACTTTTAATTTCTTAGATAATGAAATAGTTGCTATAGTAGGACCTTCGGGATGTGGCAAAAGTACTCTTTTATCTATTATTGGTAATTTAGAAAATAAAACAGATGGTAATATTAAATCTAAAGATAATATAAAAATAGGATATATGCTTCAGCAAGATTCTTTATTTCCTTGGCTTAATATATTAGATAATTGTTTACTTGGATTAAAGATAAAAAAAGAACTTGATGCTAATACTAAAAATAAAGTTTTGAAATTATTAAGTACATATGGATTAGAAGATTTTATCTATAAATATCCTAATGAACTATCAGGTGGAATGAGACAAAGATGTGC
>JAFTYN010000040.1 GCA_017461465.1 Bacilli bacterium | reverse complement strand
TTTAAAGTCTTATTTTCTTCGATAGTAAATGAATTACTAGTAGACCAAGTATTACCACCATCGATAGAATATTCTACTATTTTATTAGGTATCTTACTTGTATCTATAGTAATAACAGTACTTGATACCCACTCTCCTGAACTTCCATTAACGATATTTAAATCACCAGCATTTATATCATTTTCAGATATAAGTATGTTATATGATCCTACTATAATTACAAATAATGCTGCAAAAGGTAAAACATATTTTTTAATCATAATAAAAGTTTTCTCAATTGGAGTTGTTTTATTATTCATTTGTATCCTCCTATCCTATATATATTATAGCATAGATTATATTTAATTGTATATTAAAAGAAGAGATATCTCTTCTTTTAATTTTCAGCTTCTTTAAGCATGTTAGTTATAAAAATTCCATATCCTCTAATAGGATTATCAACTGTAACATGAGTAACAGCTCCTATAATGTAGTCTCCTTGAATTATAGGTGAGCCACTCATTCCTTGTACAATACCACCAGTTAAATTAATTAGTTTTTCATCAGTTATTTCAAAAACAAAATTTTTAATATCCATATCGTTAGTAATCTTTAGAATATTAATATCATATTCATTTATATCACGTCCACTAATGACAGTTTTTATTTTTGCTGGTCCTAACTTAATATTTTCTATATTAGCTACTTTATATAAACTATTTTCTGGTATTTTACCTACATATGTACCGAAAATACCCTTATTAGTATTTTCAAATATATTTCCATCTATATTGGAAGAATAATATTTAGCTATCTTTTCGCCTGGACTTCCTATTTTACTTTTAGATATATTAATTACCTCGGAATCAAATATAGTTCCATCATTAGTATTAACTATCATTCCAGTTGAATTTTCTAAGATCTCGTGTCCTAAAGCACCAAATAACATTGTTTTAGGATCAATATATGTTAAAGTTCCTATACCAGTTATTTTATCTTTAACATATAAACCTGTTTTACAAATACCATCTTCTTCTTTCAAATATAGAGTATCATTATATATTTTATTATTTCTTTTATATGTGATATTTATATTTGTACAAGAACTAGCATCAATAGAATTCATTAAATCATTAGCATTTCTAATAAATTTATTATTACTTTTTATTATGGAATCTCCAATTTTTAAATTTGAATATGTGTTTTCTCCATTTAGCGGATATGTACCTACAACTAACACACCATCAGTATTTATAGATATACCTATTGTGTCTCCAGATGCTATTATTTCTTTAGAATAAGCTTTAACAAAAAAAGGCATACTAACTAATACAAGAAGTATAAGAGGTTTAATAAACTTTTTTAACTTCATAAGCATACCTCCGAATTGAGACTACAATATTAGTATGTACCTAAATAACAAAAAAACACCTTAAGGTGTTTAATAATTAATTAATATAAAACTAAAAAAATATAAAGAATAGAAGAACACAAAAAATATATAATAAACCTAATAAATAGGTATAAAAATCCGACACAAAATAATTTATAAATACTATTGGGCTTGCACTTTTTAAGACAGATAGATTGGCTTTTAATATCTTAAATGCATAGTATTTTCTTTTAATATAATATACACACTAAACAAAAGTTTTTGGGCTTTTACTCTCGTTTACATATATAATTATACTATTATTTTTATCAAATTCAAGCCTTTTATTCTCGCTTTTTTCTTCTTTACATTTTAAGTGTAAACTACTTTATAGTTTTAATTTTTGAAATTACATCACTACTATTTTCGCTTACTACATATATATGGTAATCACCATAAATTTCTTTTTCATAATCTTTTAATAATTTAGCTTCTTCTGGCAAATACATTGAATATGTATCATATAAACTTAAGATAAATCCTTCTATCTCCTTAGTACATTTTTCTTCTGAACCTTCTTTTGGTAAATAAACAATATACATATCTACATCGGTAGAGTTAGTTGGTAAACTCATAAGTATTTCATCATATAAACTTAATGTAATATTTCTTCCTTTTATAGCATCATCAGAAAGTTTTTGATTACTATCAAATAATTTTTCACCATCTATTTCCATATTGTTTATTTCTATTTCTACTTTTTCTAAATCAAGCGTAACTGGTTCACTACCACATCCTGTAATTATAAAACACATAATTAAACTTAGTAATATTTTTTTAAACTTCATAATTATTCTCCTTCTATATAGGCATGTGTCCTAAAGTATTCAATTACTTTATTGTTAGCTACAGGAAGTAAATGAATACCATCACTTGCATATGCATAACCATAAGTCATTTGACCATTTCCGTCCTTTAGTACTACTGCAGAATTCAAAAACTTAACTTTTTGTCTTTCACACATTTCTGCTAGTAAATAATTTAATCTATTAATTTTAGTATTATTTATTGTAGTTCTTGTTTGACTAGCAATATCCCATGCAGCATCTACTGGGAATATTGACTGAACTATCACAAGTGTGCTAGGATTAGCCTTTTTAACTTTTTCTACTAGCGATTCATACTGACTTATAAAATATTCCTCAGTCATAACTGCAACAGCATTTGCTCCTAAAGATATAACTAATCTTTTTGGTTTATATTTTGCTACTGCCGCTTCTAAAGTCATATTTGTGCCATGAGGATTTATTGGAACAGTCCAAGTATGAGCATTTTCTGGTGTAACATTTGATTTAGCCCATATTACATTAGTTGGTAAAGCTAAATAATAGCCAAAATTATAAGTTATCGAATCTCCATAAAAAACAGTTTCGTTTATATATGAATCATCCATTCTTTCTGTTTCTTTTAAAATAGTCGTTTCAAAATAACCATCTAAATTAAAATCTTTTAAACTCATAGCAAGTGGACCATTTTTAAATACTGATACTTCTCTTATAACTTCACCTGTATTACCACTTTTATCTTTAACTTTATAAACTATTTCATATTTTCCTTCTTTTGAATAATCAATATTATTAGTTACCTCAACTTCACTAGTTAAATCACCATCAATATTATCTTCAGCTGTGTAGCCAAGTTCTTGATATTTACTTCCAATTGCAATATTAACTTCAGCATTACCATTTAATGATATTACTGGACTAGTTTTATCTACAACCTTTATAGTTCTATTTAAAATAGTATAAAAATATTTATATTCTAATTTATATGTACCAAGCTTTTTAGTAT
>JAFTYN010000010.1 GCA_017461465.1 Bacilli bacterium | reverse complement strand
TAAAGTTTTACCTGTAAATAAGGAAGTTATTGAAAAGACAATAAAAGAAGTAAATATTAGTGAAACTAATTCTCTTTCAACTTCGATAGAAAAAATATTTGATTCTGTTGTTTACATATCGTCTTCTAAAGGTAGAGAAGTTGGTACAGGTACTGGATTTGTATACAAGGTAGATGACAACTATGGATACATTATTACAAATAATCATGTTGTAGAAGGTAGTATAGAATTAGATGTTACAAACTCTGCTAATGTTACTGTTTCTGCCACTATAGCAGGCGCTGATTCGTATTCAGATTTAGCTGTACTAAAAGTTGATAAATCTTTTGTAATAAAAACAGCTTCATTTGGTGATAGTACTAAAGTTAATGTTGGTGATACCATATTTACTGTAGGCTCTCCACTTGGAAAAGAATATATTAATAGTGTTTCTAAGGGGATAATATCAGGTAAGAATAGAACTGTATCCGTTAGTTTATCATCAGGAGAATTTTTAATGGATGTCATTCAAATAGATGCATCTATTAATCCAGGTAATAGTGGTGGACCACTTTGTAATATTAATGGTGAAGTAATCGGAGTAAATTCTATGAAACTTGTAGATTCATCTATAGAGGGAATGGGATTTGCTATTCCTATAGAAATAGTAAAACCAACAATAGAAAAATTAGAACAGGGTAAGAAAGTAGAAAGGCCTTATGTTGGCGTTTCTATGCTTAATGCTACTGATACTTGGCAATTAATTAGAAGTGGTATATATTTAGATAACAATATTGAATATGGGGCTGTAATAGTAGCTATTTCTGATGATAGCCCACTTATTTCTTCAAAACTTAAAGTAGGAGACGTTATAACTAATATTGATGGAACTAAGGTAGAAACAGTAGCAGAATTAAGATATTTAATATATAAACATACAGTTGGAGATAAAATTGAATTGACTTTTATAAGAAATGGTAAGTCTAATAAAGCTACCATCACTTTATCTAAAGCAATTAGTAATTAATGGAGGTCTTATGGAATTAGAAAGTGTTATAAAAAATAGAAGAAGTATAAGAAAATTTAAAAATGAAAGTTTAAAACAAGAAGAATTAAATTATATATTTGAATGTGCTAGATTAGCACCTTCAGCTCATAATCGTCAGCCTTGGAAATATTTAGTGTTTACAGGAGATGAAAAATGTAAACTAGAAGGATTAATTAGCGATTATCTTACTAATAAAATTGAATTATCATATCATGAAAAGATAATGAGAAATTGTTTGAAGTTTATAAAAGATGCTCCAGTATTTACTTTAGTATATAGTACACTAGAAGAAAATACATTAAATGATTATATTTCTTTAGGAGCATCTATTGAACATATTTGTTTAAGTGCAAAAGATATTGGAGTAGGTTCTTTATGGCTTGGAGTTATTTTAGAGTTTGAAGAAATAATAGCTAAAAATTATAATGTTGATAATATGAAACTTATATCAGCAGTAATTTTAGGCTATCCTGATGAGGAACCAGCATCTAGGCCAAGAAAAGACATAAGTGAAATCGTTGAGTACATATAATTTTTTAAAGATTTTTTCTTTGATATTTTGTTATTATATAGTATAATTGTTATGTAGTAGGAGGATGTAACATGCGTAAAATTAAAAACATATTTTTTTCAATTATAACTGCTTTACTATGCTTAGCACCTGTTATAAAAGCTGAAGCAGCTACTCCAGTTAACATTTATTTCTTTTATGGTGATGGATGTGGATTTTGTGGTGCAGCAGAAGAATGGTTTGAAAAATTAGATGAGGATACTCTTTCTAAGATTAATTTAGTAAGATTTGAAGTATGGAATAATTCAAATAATAGTGCTTTACTTACTAAAACTGCTGAGCATTTTGGTATGGATACTAGTAAAGTAGGAATTCCTTTTATAGTTATTGGAGATCAAACAGTTGTTGGTTTTGCCGAAGGAACTACTTCAGATAGAATTTTAGAACTAGTGGATGATTTATATGAAAAAACTAATCGTTATGATTTAGCAGATCATGTAGATTTAAGTACTGGTACAGCTGAAGGTAATTTGATTGCTCCATCTAATAAAACATCTGATACAACTGTTATTATTGCGTTAGTAATTATAATAGTAGGTGTTGTTG
>JAFTYN010000039.1 GCA_017461465.1 Bacilli bacterium | reverse complement strand
TTTAGACATCTTTTCTTCAAAATTCATTATTTTTCCTCCTTAATTGAAGTAACATTTGCTTTGATAACCCCATCATATAATTTTACTTCAATATCATCATTTGCTTTAAGTTTTTTCACACTGCTAACCTGTTTATCTAAAAAATAAACTATCGAGTATCCTCGTTTTAAAATATTCATAGGATTAACAAGTTCTAGTTTATCTACCATATGTATAAAACCTTTCTTTTTAAGTTCTACTTTGTGATTTATTAATGTATTAATCTTTTTATCAAGTAAAACTAAATCTTTACGCTTATTAATACATAACATCATTGGAGAAACTAGTTTTATTTTATCTTTTTTATGATTTAAACTAATCTTTTTATTTTCAACATTATGTTTTAAAAGTGTTATTATTTTTTCATTATACTGATCTAATAACATTTTTTTGTTTTCGTACATAATTACTGGATTTTTTATAATAAAACTATTTTTATATGTATCTAAAAGAAGTTTATTATAATTAATCTTTTTAGTTATTCCTTCTTTTAATCTAATTGATAACTGATTTATATTATTTAAAACATCTAGAATATTAGGAACTGCTATTTCAGCTGCGCCAGTTGGTGTGGGAGCGCGAAGGTCTGCTACAAAATCTGCTATTGTAAAATCAACTTCATGTCCTACTGCGCTTATAGTTGGAATAGAACAGTTATATATAGCTCTTGCTACTATCTCCTCATTAAATGCCCATAAGTCTTCAATTGATCCACCACCACGACCAACGATTAATACATCTAGATTATAATCTTCTGCCTTTTTTATATTTTCTACTATATTAGGAGCTGCACCTTCTCCTTGAACTAAACTAGGAAAGATGACTATTTCACAGACGGGATATCTTCTTTCAATTGTAGAAATAATATCTCTAATAGCTGCCCCTGTCGGTGCTGTTACAACCCCTACTCTTTTTGGGAATCTTGGTATTTGTTTTTTATGTTTCTCATCAAATAACCCTTCTTTTTGAAGTTCTGCTTTTAATTTTTCATAAGCAACATATAAATTTCCAACACCATCTTCAATCATATCATCAACATATATTTGATAAGTTCCTCTAGCTTCATATACTGTAACTCTACCATGAACTAAAACTTTAGTTCCTTCCATAGGTTCAAAGTTAAGTTTAGAAGCATCTTTCGACCACATCATAGCATTAATAACACTACCTTCATCTTTTATTGAAAAATAAAGATGACCAGTTGAATGCCTTTTAAAATTAGAAATCTCGCCCTTCAGGTACATATTTTGAAATGCTTTAGAGGCATCAAAAAAACCTTTTAGACGAGATGTAAATTCTGATATGGTTAAGTACTTTTGTTCATTCATACTATCACCCATTATCTATTATTTATTATGGTATACTTTATCTAAAACTCCATTAATCATTTTTCTAACATCATCATCACTATAATTTTTAGCAAGCTCAATTGCTTCATTTATAGCAACAACTTCTGGTGTCTTAGTATATAAAAGTTCATATATACCCATACGTAAAATAGCTTGATCTGTATTACCTAAACGGCTGATTTTCCAACCATTTAAATATTTATTTGCAATCTCATCTATTTCATTTTTCTTTTCAATAACACCATAGACAACTTCATTTACAAATTCATTTTCTATTTCTAAACATTCTTTAATAACATTTTCTATTTTATATTCCATTTTGTTAGTTTCATAAACATTAATTTGATATAAAACTGTCATTATTACTTTTCTTAATTCACTTCTATTTAATTGTTCCACAAAAATCACCTAACTCATTATAACATATAAAATAAAGAATTAGAATAATTAACTTTGCAAATTAAGCTACTTTGTTATTGATATATATATTATAGCATACATTTGTTCTTCTTTGAATAAAAAAATAACTGTTAATAAAATTTAACAGTTACTTAATATATTTTTCTCCGTTACCTTTAGCAAGTTTAACCATTGGCCAAATTGTTAAATAAAGCATCATTACAAGTAAAAATATCCATCCAAGTACTGGAATAATCATACAAAGAAGCCATATATATGGAGATAAATATATCTCATATCCTGGAACTTCTAATTTTGATGCTGCTTTACAAGTCATTTCTATAATAAATACCATAAACATTATTGTTGCAGGTAAAACTAAACAAAGAAATCCAATTAACCAGTATTTCCAGTTAGCATACCAAGCATCTTTATCATA
>JAFTYN010000009.1 GCA_017461465.1 Bacilli bacterium | reverse complement strand
AATATCACCCAGAGATAAAATAGCAATATCTGTTGTTCCTCCACCAATATCTATAACCATACTTCCACTAGGTTTAGAAATGTCTAATCCTGCTCCTATTGCAGCTACTTTTGGTTCTTCTTCTAAATATACTTTTTTTGCGCCTGCTTTTTCTGCAGCTTCTTTTATTGCATTTTTCTCTACTTGAGTTATATTAGACGGGCAACAAATAAGAATTTTAGGCTTATTGATAAAATTTTTAGCTTTACATTTTTTTATGAATTCAGATAGCATAATTTCAGTTATTTCAAAATCTGCTATTACTCCTTCTTTCATTGGTTTTATAGCATTAATTTTTACAGGAGTTCTACCTAGCATTTCTTTTGCCTCACTACCTACAGCTAGTATTTTCCTAGTTTCAGAAGACAATGCTACTACACTAGGCTCATTTAAAACAACTCCTTCTTTCTTTACATATATAAGTACATTGGCGGTTCCTAAATCTATGCCTATATCTTTCGAAAACATTACTCTATTCTCCTATATTTTCAACATTCTTATTAAAGTAATCTTCTGGATTTACTATGTTGCTATTAATAATCAATTCGAATAAAAGATGTTTTTTTAAAGATAAATTCAAATTACTTTCACCACTTTTTGCAATTACTTCACCTTGTTTAACTACTTGATTTTCTTTGACTGCTACTTCACTTACGCTTTGGTAAACACTTATTATTTTGTTAGTATGTTCAATTTCTACAATATTACCTAATAAATCATCTTCAGAAACTTTAATAACTGTTCCATCTAAAATTGAAACTACATCAAAACTGTCTATTCCACCATACGCAATGGAACTATTAGGCATATATGTCGAATCATAAAATATTAATGAGTTTTCTTGGTTTTCTTCAGTATCGTTTCTCTCGTAGAAATCTTTTAGTATTTTTACTTCAGAATTATTATAAGGTCTCATAATAATATTTTTTGTGTTTGCAACTGGTTTCTCTTCATTTAATATGGTGTCAGTTACATAATCATAATCAGGTATTTGTAAACTTACTTGATTCATACTTGTGTTAATTATTGCTGCTCCTAATATTAAAATTGCAAAGCATAATGTTGATATAACAATAATTGCTGGTTTTCTAAATCTATATTTCTTCATTTTTTCACCTCATTTTAAGTGTGAGCAAATAAATGAAATATATACTATATTTTTTTTATTTCTACATTTTTATAATAATATTTTAAAATTTCTTGATGTTTATATCCTAATAAACTCATAGCTTGCGCACCATACTGACTCATTCCTACACCATGACCATATCCTTTAGTTTTTATTAAAACTTCATCTTGATCGATAGAAATACTAAAATTTGAAGATCTTAGTGACAATTTATTAACCAAGTTTGATACGTTATAATTTATATTATTTATTTTAAATTCTTTAACAGTGCCTGCGGTAGTACGTTTTATTATATTAATGTTTATTTCTTGGCTACATTCTATTTCTAATAATTCACAAAATTTTATTATTTTATACCTTTTTATTTCTTCGTAAACTGGTGATATTTCATCCCAAGTTGATTTGACATTTTGAAGATAAGGTAAACTAATTCCAAAAATTTCTTTACTATTCTCTGTTGTTCCTGAACTTGTAGAAAAATAAAAAGCCTCTATTGTATTATTTTCATAAGTTAAATATTCACCTTTTGTTTCTAATACTATTTTTCTTAACCTTTTAATATTATCAGCATAGTTAACACTCCAGGCCTGCTTTAGATATTCTTCATCTAAATAGACTTGATTTTGCACTGTATCTACCACATCATATTCATTATTAACATTATTCTCCATCTTCTTTAAAGCATACGTGCGTGCTGCTATGGCTTGTGCTTTAAAAGCCTCATCTGTAAAGTTTAAAGGCATTTCTCCTGCTAAAACACCAACTATATACTTTTCTAATGGAATGACTTCTACATTACCATTTTTTCTTTTGACTCTAATTAACATGTTTTCTTCATAAATAAAATCATTCTTATCTTCTTTTTTTATTATAGTTGTCATAATTGTAGGAATTATAATTATAACCAAAGAAAAAAGTAGTATTTTTTTCATTCGATCATCCTCTCACGAAATTTAAAATACTACATAATACTTGTGTAAGTAAAAAAATCATATATAAAATTTGTACATAAATATGAAATAGCCATACTTATAAACATAAATAATAATCTTGCTTCTCTAACTTTATTTGCTTTTAAAAATTTTTCATAATTTACAGATTGCATAGCATATAAGGACAAAGTGAACGTTATTATATATAATAGTGCCTTAATGTTCATATTTAGACATCATCTCAATTCTTTTTACGTGTCTTTCATCATTAGAAAATTCTGTATTTATAAATGTTTCAATAATACGTTTTGTTTTTCTAAAGTTTAATTCAGAAGAAATTGCTAAAACATTAGCATCATTATGACTTCTTGTTAATTTTGCATCTTTTATACTATCTATTCTAGCACATCTAACACCCTTAACTTTATTTGCTGCTATAGACATACCAATGCCTGTTCCACATAATAATATTCCAAAATCAAGCCTTTTAGAACTAATATCTTCTCCAACTGCGAAAGCATACTTCGGATAATCTACAGATTCACTATTATCTGTTCCATAATTAACAACTTTATACCCTTTTTTTTCTAAAAATTTAATTATTTCTTTTTTTCTCTTTACACCTCTATGGTCATTTGCTATACCTATTGTCATTTTATCACTATCTTTCTAAAATATTACTTTTATATATTATATTTAAATATATAAAAATCTATGTTTTTTCTATTTTTATTATAACATAAAAAAGAGTTCATTTGAACTCTTTCTTATTTCATAATATTTTTTAATATAACAGTTTTAGTTCTAGACATTTCTCTTAATGTAGTCATTATTCCTTCATTACCAATTCCAGAATATTTCCATCCACCAAAAGGTTGTTCAAATGATCTAAAGAAACTAGCACCATTTACTACGAAGCCACCACATTCCATAGCTTCAGAAACTTTTAAAGCTTTTGATGTATCACGAGTAATTATTCCACCACTTAATCCAAATTTAGATTGGTTAGCTATTTCTATAGCTTCTTCAATTGTATCAAATCCTATAACCGAGATTACTGGACCAAAGATTTCCATGTCTTTTGCAACATCCATATCTTTAGTAATATTATCTATAATAGTTGGTTCATAGAAAGCACCATTTCTTTTACCACCAATAACAATTTTTGCACCAGCGGCTACTGTTTCATTAACTTGTCTTTCTACTTCTATAGCAGCTTCTTCACTTACTAAGCAACCAATATCTGTGCTCATATCAGAAGGCATACCAACTTTTAATGTTTTAATTTTTTCTACCATTTTTTTGATATATTCGTCTTTAACACTGTTTTCTACTAAGAATCTCTTAGAAGCACAACAAACTTGTCCAGTGTTATAAAGTCTTCCCCATACAGTTTCATTAACTGCTAAATCTAAATCTCCATCAGCACATATAATAAATGCATCATTTCCACCTAATTCAAGTGAGCTATGACCGCAGTGTTCTACTACTCTTTGAGCAGCGTCGATACCTGCTTCGGTTGAACCAGTTAAAGATACTATAGCAACATCAGGGTTACTAGTTAAAGCTGTACCTACAACACCACCAGAACCATGAACAACTTGAATTACACCATCTGGAATTCCTGCTTCTTTTAATAATTCTACATACTTAGTTAGCGTTAAAGGATTAACACTAGCTGGTTTTAATATACATGAATTACCCATAATTAATGCTGGTGGGATCTTATTAATAAATATATCACTAGGGAAGTTGAATGGAATAATTGCAACCATTACCCCAAGTGGTTGTTGAATAGTGTACTGAATAGTATTTTCTTGACCTGCTTCAGTACCTCTATAAATTACATTACCATAATCATGTTTAGCTTTTTCTACATAAGCTGGTACACCTATTTGAATATTATCAATTTCTGCTAATGCTTCTTTTATAGGTTTTCCAGTCTCATCAGATAATGTTTTTGCAAGACTTTCTCTATCTCTTTTTACAAGTCTAGCAAATTCCATTAATATTTCTCCTCTTTTATGTAGAGGAACATTTTCCCAAGCTTTTTGAGACTTTTTAGCTTCAGCAACAGCTTCATCTACTTGCTCTTTTGTTAAACTTGGTACTGTATCAATTAGTTCATTAGTGGCAGGGTTATAGACTTCTATAACCTTACCATCTAAAGAATCTACCCACTTTTTACCAATTAAACTCTTCATAAACGTCTCCTATTTCTCGAATCCTGTGAAAGATAACATTAATCCACCACAAGTATTTCTTGTATGTTCGTTATAACCATATTCACCAAAAGTAAATATTGTTAAGAATGGTACACCCTTAGTAGTTTTTACTAATTCTTTATGTACTTCTTCAATACGATCACCAATACCAACTTTACGTCCACCACAGTGAACTAAGAAATAAGCAGCTGGAGTATTTAATTTTTTATTTACTTCTTTTATAGTATTTCCTGTAGATGAGATTAATTCATCAACAGTAGCTTCCATTTGAATAACAGCTGTATTTTCAACGATTTTATTACCTAAATTCATAGATAAATCTTCATTACCAGCCATAGGGTGACGAATAGCTACTAAATCACCTAAAGCGTCTTTAACACCTAATGGTTTAGTAATACTAGCTACTAATAAATCTCCACCCATTAATTTTTCTGGTTTAGTTCCAATCCACTCTGCATATTTTTTTAGTGTTGGAACACCATCGATTTCTACTAATTTTCTATCGCCGTCTACTTTTGTAACTACACCGACATTTTTAGTTTCATGGTAAGCACCTGTATATACTGTTTCTACTGGTTTATCAGTATAGAAGAATATAACAGCTACACCATCTGAATAGCATTTATCATCACAGAAAATTGACCAATCTCCTGCTATTGCATTATCCGCTGCACTTCCTCCAAAGAATGGAACATCTCCAATTACATCTTGGATACCCTTTACATAATATTCTTCTTCTTTTGGAGAAGCAACCATATAATAATAAGTAGGTGCATAATCTAGACCAGCTTTAGCTAAAGCTTCTTCCGCAACCATACGTCCTGTTGCACGTGCATCATTATTTTTTAATGCACTACCAGCAGCACCAATTACCATATTTTCATCGTCAAGCATTAACATACCTGCGAACCCGTTTTCAGATGTAATTATTCCATCTGGAACTATAATAGCACCTGAAGATGTACATCCTACAACAGGAACATCTCCAACTACAGATTTTACACCTTTCATTACTTCAGCTTGATCATAATCTACTGAAGTGTATAACATACCGATTTTTGGATTTTTTAATCCTTTCATAGCATTTTCTGCTGTTTCTTTACCAGCTTCAAATGCTTTTTCTAATGTACTATATCCAACATTAGATTTCATAAATTTTCCTCCTAAATATTCTTTATATTTTTTTTATTTTATATTTAATTATTCTAGAGGTTTAATTAAAATTATCTACTTTTCCCTCATTCTCATTTACTAACCCACATTTATTTGGAATTTAAAATTAATCAAACACAATAGATTAATTAAAGTTTTTGACCGTTTTATATATAACCTTTTTGATTAATATATAATATCTACTTTTCCCTTTTCAATGATAATTAGATAGAAAATATAAAATATATATTAATATTTGGAATTCAATTATATATTAATCACACCTTAATTTAATAAGGTAACTAATACAAATAGTATATTTCTTTACATATACTTAATATCATATTGGATTTAACTCTTAAATATAACATCTTATAATTTAAGAAACCATATTGATACTTAACAAATATAATAAATATAACTTAATCCAGAATTTCAAAAAGCCCAAATAGAAATTCCTAATATTGTTTGCCCTAACAATATATTTTATTTATTAAATATATTTATTATTTTTTTATACATCTTCCAAAAAAATGAAATAGTTAAACTTTTTAAATTTGTTTATGAAGTCGAATAAACTCAAATATTTTATTTTTTAATTTTCCAAACTTAAGCATAATCATTTATCCAATTAATCTATAAAATATCTTATTTATTAAATTTAACTTTGAATTAATAAACCCGTACCATTTGGTCTTGACGTTTTTATTAATCATTTCCATCTAGTCTACTCGCAGTTTGACTAGTTAAGATATTTCATTTTACCAATCTATCTGTCCTCCTTCTAGTTTAATTATAGCACCGGATTTTCCATTGGCAATATCTAAATTTATTTTTTTGACAAACTATACATTTTATTTTACAAAAGACAAAAAATAAAAAATAGAAAGTTATATCTTTCTATTTTGTTACTATTTTGTATGGATTTTCAAATGTTCCTTTTCCTTCTAAAATAACACTATTTTCTAAATATAAAGAAATTCTTACTCCTAATTTAATGTCTACACTAGATTCGTAAACCTTACCATCTTCACTTATAGACCAAATTGAGTCATTACTTATTGATAAGGTATAAAACTTCTTATTTATATTTAAATAGTTATTTTTACCACATTCTGGATTTCTTAAAATATCTTTTTTGCAATTATTATCAGTTGAAGCTTTTACATAATCTGATACATCTATTAAACCAAAAATGCTCACAAATTCATTTTCTGAACCTTTTTGATTTAAATGCTCAATATATAATTTATTGTCTGCATAATTAAAACTATCTTGATTCCATGTATATTCTAAAACAAATTTATTTTTAATTAAATTATTAATTAATTTATTGTCCGAATTTTCTAAGATATAACCTAGTTTGCTACTATCTATTACTTCATAATTTAAACTTTTTTGTTTTATATCCCAATATTCTTCTAAAATAACATCATTACTTACAAGTTTTATATTATTGTTTTCATCTAATCCTAAAATTCTAAATAAAACATCATCAATTACTAAGTAATTATTAGGATTTAGACCTTTATAATAAAAAGAACCATTTTCTTCATATAGGCCATCACCAGTATTTACAATACCTACATTAATATTTCCAATATTTTTTGTATTTTTAACTTCACATTCTGAATTATAATCTACAACATTTACAGAAGATTCATTATATTTCTTTGTAGCACACCATATTTTATTATTTACAACTATTTGTATTTCACCGTTTTTATTTATAACAATTGTTCCTTCTTCAGGAAGTTCACCATTATAATCTAAGCCATCTTCAAGTATTTTGCCATTCTTAATAGTAAAAATTATATTGTCGCTTATTTCTTGATTTTTATCTAAATAATATTTTTCAGCCTCTGATACAATATTGGAAATTTCCCCTCTAAATTCTTCTTTGGCCTTATTTTTACTTGATAATTTAAAAGAGGGATATATAATAATTCCTAAAATTAAACAAATAATAATACTAGATAATAATAATGTACTTCTTTTATCCTGATTTTTCATAACTACACCTTCATGTCAATTATAACACAAGTATTGTTTTAAAACAAAAAAATAATATATTGCTATATTATTTTTCAGTATTAATTCCATATTTACGATTGAATTTTTCAACACGACCTGTTTTTGTTGCAGTTCCTTGTTTACCAGTGAAGAATGGATGACATTTGTCACAAACTTCAACATGTAATTCAGCTTTTGTAGATCTTACTTTGAAAGTATTTCCACAAGCACAAGTTACAGTAGTTTCTACGTATTCTGGATGAATATTCTTTTTCATTCTAAATTCTCCTTCCGCCATGACTAATAATAGTCATAGTAATTTTTGCGTTTATATTATAACAATTTTAATCTTTTAAAGTCAACACTAATCACGTGTTTTTCCAAATATTCTTATAAGATCAATAAAAATATTGATAAAATCCAAATATAAATCTAGCGCTCCTATAATAGCTATAGCATTTTCATCAGTTATTACATTAGATAGAGTTTTTATTTTTTGAATGTCATGAGCAGTGATACCTAAAAATAAAATTATTGATACCCATGAAATAATTATTTCTAACATACTATTATTTAAAAATATATTTATTATAGTAGCTAATATTATTCCGATAAGTCCCATTAAAAATATAGTAGAAAACTTAGTTAAATCTGTATTTGTAGTATAACCTAGTAATGCAAATATACCAAATAGTAGGGCAGTTAAAGCAAAAATAAACATTATGCTTCCTAATTCATAAATAACAAAGAATGATGAAAAAGTTAATCCTGTTACTACTGAATATATAACATATACTATTGAGGCTGTACTAAATTTCATTTTATGTGATCTTGCACTAAGCCATACTACTAACACTATTTCTAATATTAATAGACCAAAATGTAACCCAGTTGAAAAAATATTATATAGCATATTTGGATGCATCGCTACATAAAAACCTGTTGCAAAAGTTATTATTAGTCCTATAAACATCCAAGCAAAAACTTTTGAAAATAATTTATTTCCCATGTTAATCCTCCTATAATTATATTATATCACGAATTTAATATAGCTATAATTTTATTTTCTATCAAACTATATCCATATAAAGTAGGGTATACTGAATCACACTTCAAATTATTAATATCTTTCATTTCTTTTAAAATATCAACATAATCAATACTATATATTTTTGTCTCACGTTTTAAAAACTCATTTAATTCAAATAACGACTTTGAAAAACTATTACAACTAGTATTGTCATATAAACCTATCATAATTATTTTTTCTTTTGTATTTTTTCTTAATATTTCAAACAACCTTACATAATCATTTTGAAGTGATAATAGATTTTCATTTTTATTACTTAAGTATTCCACACTTGTATAATCATTCATTCCAATACTTAAAATAACAAAATCTGCTTTTATTAGATTTTGTTTAATTGAAGTTTGTTCACGTTCAATATTTTCATTAATCATATTAATTAGATCAGTTATATGATAATTTTCAAAAACAAAATTTTTATTATAATTATATTCCTTATCATCTTCTAAAAATAGGAAACTTTTTTTCAATAAATAATCTCCTAAAAAAACTATATTTTTTTTCTCATTAAAATTTAAAACATATATGCTAAAGACTGAAAAAATAACGAAAATAACAAAAAAAATTTTTTTCATTTTCACCTCAAAAAAAGTAGATTTACATCTACTTTTATTATATATCTTCTATTTCAATTTTAGCACCAACTGCAGTTAATTTTTCTACTATTTTTTCATATCCTCTAAGAACATGAGAGGCATCTGTTATAGTTGTTTTTCCTTCAGCTGCTAGTGCCGCTAAAACTAAACAAGCACCAGCACGTAAATCAGTAGCTTTAACTGTATTAGCAATTAACTTTGATGGACCTTTAACATCGATTACTCTACCATTTATTTTAATATCAGCACCCATCAAGTTAAGATATTCAACATTTTGAAATCTATTTTCATAAATTGTTTCTTCTAACTTTGATACACCTGAACATTGAGTAAGTAGGGTAGTTAAAGGTTGTTGTAAATCAGTAGCAAATCCAGGATAACCTAATGTTTTAACTGATACTGGTTTAAGATTATCAGTTTTGGAAACAGTAACATAATCTTCACCAATCTCCATGTTTACACCCATCTCTTTCATTTTTGAAAGAAGCATTTCAACGTGGCCAGGTATAATATTGTTAATTCTTAAATTTTTTCCCATTAATGCACCAGCTATTATATAAGTACCGGCTTCGATTCTATCTGGAATTACCTCAATATAGCATTTTCCTAGTTTTTCAACACCGATTATTGTTATTTTACTAGTTCCTGCTCCTCTAATTTTTGCACCCATTTGATTTAAAAAAGTAGCTACATTTACTATTTCAGGTTCTTTAGCAGCATTTTCTATAACTGTTTTTCCTTTAGCTCTAACAGCTACTAAAATAGTATTTATGGTAGCTCCTACACTAGGCATATCTAGATAAACATTATTTCCAACTAATTCATCTGCATCAATAATAAACTTATTATTTTCTTCAACCACAGTAGCACCAAGTGCTCTAAAACCTTTTAATGTTTGATCAATAGGGCGAGCTCCAATTGAGCAACCACCAGGAAAATACATTTCAACATGCTTGTATTTGCCAAGTAGGGCAGACATAAAATAATATGAAGCTCTAAGTTTACTTGATATACTTTCTGGTATTTCTTTATTATTTATATTTCTAGAGTCAATAGTCATAGAAGTAGCATTTCTATCAACTTTTGCACCTAAATATTTCAAAATTTCATTTAAAGCATCAATATCTGAAATATCTGGAATATTATCAATAGTGACAATATCATCAGATAGTAAAGATGCCGGAACTAAAGCAACTGCACTATTCTTTGCACCACTTATGTTTATTGTTCCTTCTAAATAATTATTTCCTTCTATTATTATTTGTTTCATAATACACCTCCAAGTTATGCTTTATTATCCGATTTTAATAAAGTTACCTTAGTTCTTACTACAGCTTTTATAGCTTTTTCTCCAGAACCAATTACCTTTCTAGGATCGTACACATTAGGATTTTGAGAAACAAAGTTATCTACATGTCTTTTCCAAGCTAATTGTAATTCTGTATTGAAATTTATCTTACAAATTCCGCAATCAATAGATTGTAATATTTTATCATCCGGTATACCAGTACCACCATGTAACACAAGAGGTAATGATGTTTTTACACTAATTTCTAACATCCTAGTAAAATCTAAATTTGGTTCACCTTTGTATAGTCCATGAACACTTCCTAAAGCTGGAGCTAGAGCATCTAGTTTCACTAAACTACACATTTTAATGCACTCATCAGTACGTGCAAATAATTCTTCACTAGTTATATTATCTTCAGTTCCACCAACATGCCCAATTTCTGCTTCAACTGATGCATTATATTTTTTAGCAATATCTACAACACTTTTAGTTATTTTTATATTATCATCTAAAGAATATTTAGAAGCATCAATCATAACTGAACTAAATCCTGCTTGCAAAGCTGAATTACATACTTCAAGTGAACTACCATGATCCAAATGCAAACATACAGGAATAGATATATTCAAATCCTTAATTAAAGCTTCTACCATTTTAGAAACAACGTTATATCCACCCATATATTTACTAGCGCCTTCACTTACTCCAAGAATAACAGGAGTTTTTAAACATTCACACTCTTCTAATATATATTTTGCCCATTCTAAATTATTAATATTGAATTGTGGCACAGCATATTTTTCATTACGAGCTTTTGTTAGCATGCTATTCATATTAACAAAAACACTTTTTTCTTTTTTTCCAAACATTCTATCACCACATTAATTATATATTTTTTTATATAAAAAGGCAAATAATTCTACTAGTATTATATTAAGAAGTTTAGCTTTTATTATATTTTTTAATTATTTCCCATACTAGTAATTTATATTCTTCATTTGAATAATTTTTATTTTCCAAGTTGCAAAGTGGGGGAAATAATACACACCACCAATTATTTCCTAGACCATTTCCCAAAATAACCACTAATGATTCATAAAAACCTGACTCATATTTTACACCATTATAGAATTTTTCTGGAAAAAAATGGCTACCATATGAAATTTGAACACTTTCTAAGATTTTTTCTTTTTTTAACATTGAATTGACCTTATTTTCTAAGCGTTTTAGACTGTTTTCAATTTTTACTTTAGAACTCAAAAAATTGTCTTTTTCATCTAAAATTTCACTTAATTCCAGCTCTACTAACATTTTTATTTTAAATTTTATTTCCTCACTCGCTTCAGTATTATCATCAGCTATTATTCTAAATCTAATCGATTCTTTCGGAATAATTATTTCCTGATTAAAATTATTTCCCAAAAATACATACACTAATGCTGTTACAAGAAAAATAAATATTGTTTTCAAAAAAACCATCTCCTATATAATAGTGGATGGTTTAATATTTTTTATTCATTATTTGTGATAAGACTCATTGTTATTTATTTTATATACTCTATAAATTTGTTCTAATAAAATTACCCTAAATAGTTGATGAGGAAATGTGAATTTAGAAAATGATAGTTTAAAATCACTCATATTTTTGATTTGATTGTGTAATCCATATGAGCCACCAATAATAAAGGTTATATTAGGATTAGTAATGAAAATTTTATCTATTTTTTTAGCAAATTCTTCACTACTAAGTTCAGAGCCTTCAATTTCTAAAGTTATTATATAATCTTTATTATTAATATGCTTTAATATATTTTCTTTTTCCTTTTCTAAAACTACATCCTTATTATTAATATCATAATCAGGTAATTCAATAATTTCTATTTTTGTATATTTAGATATTCTTTTGCTATATTCTTCAATAGCGGATACTAAATATTTTTCCTTTATCTTACCTACACATATTATTTTTATCATAAGTCTATCATCTCAATTCTATCATGTTGTTTTGCAATTATTATTGGGATATTTTCTAAATTTTTACTAACTGTTTCATATGCTAAATCAGGTGTATTAGCTTCTTCACTTAGATGTGCTAACACGATAGATTTAGTATCATCAGTTACAAATTTTGATAAATAATAATTACAATCCTTATTTGAAATATGTCCTTCATCTCCTAAAATTCGCATTTTTAAAGGACGATATCTCTTAGAATTCATAAGCATATCAACATCATGATTACTTTCGATTATGTATGCTGTTTTATTTGTTAATATTTTATGATGTTTAATATTAATATAACCTGTATCTGTTATATAAGCTAAACTTTTTTCTTCATGTTCAAATATATAACCACGACAATCAGGTGTATCATGTGAAAGTTTTACTGTGGAAATCTTTATGTTTTCGTAACACTCAATATTTTCTTCATAAATTTCATAATTTAATATATCAAGTTCTAAATTATCTTTCATTTTTTTAGTTAAGTATATTTTAGGATTACACATTTTAATGAATCTTTTTAATCCCGCAATGTGATCTTCATGTATGTGAGTTATAAAGATAGCATTAATTTCACTTGGTTCTACATTTATTTCTTTTAGTTTGGTGGAAGTATAAAGGAAATTGGTCCCTATATCAATCAAAAACTTATAATTTCCGATTTCTAAATAAGTACAATTTCCTTTTGAACCACTTGCTAATACGCAAAATTTCATTTTAATATATTGACCATGGATTTATATTATATGCACCCGGTGCATATGGATTTGAACCTCGCCATACTTCGAAGTGAACGTGAGGTCCGGTTGAATTACCTGTAGAACCCATGTAACCAATTAACTGTCCACGTGCAACAGTACTACCAACTCTTAAATTTGGAGCAAATGCTTGCATGTGAGCATATAAAGTAGCATAACCATTATTATGATTAATAGTAATATAATAACCATAACTATCTCCCCAACGCATACCAGTAATTGTACCATTATTAGCAGCATATATATGATTATAGTAGTTACCATATATATCAAGTGCTGGGTGGAATTCAGTAATACCAAATAAAGTTCTCCATCCATATCCAGTACTTATAGTACGAGTTTGAGTAGGCCATGCCCACCACCAGCCACCAATATTTGACTGATATCTAGTACCAACTAAAATAATTTGACTTGTAGCTGGCTTTAATACTTCTTTCTTATCATTATACGCATAAATAATTGAACCATTAACTGATTTAACAATTGAAGTAATTCTATCTAATCCCTTTTCTCCTTTTTGTGATATTCTATCATCACCAATATTAATATTAGGATCTTTTTGTTCAACAATAGGGAAGTCACTTTCTTTATCTTCAACTAGTGTATACTCTTTAACAATACTAAGAACAGGATCAGCAGCTGTTATATTTACTTGTTGTCCTGGATATAAAATATTATCAGCCGAAGTAAATTCAGGATTAGCAATTAAAAATTCTTGTGTATTTATTTTATTATTTTCTGAAACAGATGAAATAGTATCTCCTTTTTTTACAACGTATGTTTCATTTTCTTTTTCACCAAATAATATATATTGAGATAATGTTTTTTCATCTGTATATATAGTTTCATTTACTGGAATTTGTGTTTCTTTTATAGTTATATCCTCATCTATATATATATTATCTAAATAAGCTCCTGTTGTTTCTATTTCAGTTTGTGTTCCATTTTTATAATGCTCATATTCATCTTCACCTACAAATGTTATAATCGCATTTTCTACTGCTGATGAAAATAAATCTTTATTTGTAACATATATTACTTCTTTACTATCTTCTTTTTTTATAGTGAATTGATAGCCTGAAATAGTAAAAGGTTTTAAAGATGCTAATTTTTCATATACATCTTCAATATTATCTACCTTGTTATCATATGTAATAATGCGTTTTATCTCTAATCCATTTGGTGGATATACTTTTTCAACATCATATTGTTCTTTTATAGTAGATCCTTGATTGTCTATGTATTCTTCTAATTTTTCTTTTGATTCTATTACTCCTAGAACTTGATCATCTAAATATACCCTATATAAATAATTAGGATCTATATTCTTCTTAGTATCTATTCCTAGGAAAATTGTAAGCGCACTTAAAGCTATAACAAATAAACCTAAAGCTAACTTCTTCATAAATCACCCATTTTCAATCTCTTTATTGATAAAATTATCAAATGTACTTGTATTTCTCTTAAAAATCAATGGTATCGTTTTAGTAGGACCATTACGATGCTTAGCTATAATAAACTCACTTTCACTAATTTGACTATCTTCTGCTGCTTGCTTATTATAATAATCATCTCTATATAAGAAAGCTACTATATCAGCATCTTGTTCAATTGAACCAGATTCTCTTAAGTCACTTAACATTGGTCTTTTATCTTCACGACCTTCAACACTACGCGATAATTGAGCTAAAGCAATAACAGGGACTTCAAGCTCCATAGCCATTGTTTTTAAAGATCTCGAAATTTCTGATACTTCTTGTTGTCTATTTCCTTGATATTTAGTAGAACCTTGGATCAAAGTTAAGTAGTCGATTATTACAATTGCTAAACCATCTTTTTGACTGGCAAGTCTTCTACACTTTGCTTTTATTTCAGACATCGTCATACCTGGTGTATCATCTATAAATAATTTGGTATCTGCAAGTCTACTCATAGCTTGATTAATTCTTTTCCAATCATCATGCTCAAAATAGCCTCTTTTTAATTTATTTTGATCAATTTGTCCAGCTGATGAAAGCATACGAATTGCTAATTGTTCAGCACCCATTTCCATATTAAATAAAGCAACTGCTTTACTTTGATTTTCTGCTATATTAGTAGCAAGATTTAAAGCAAAAGCTGTTTTTCCCATTGCTGGTCTGGCTGCGATAATTATTAATTCATTTGGATGCAAACCTGATGTTATTCTATCAATTTCATAAAAACCTGTAGATAATCCAGTGATTTCTCCCTTATTTTGAGCTAGTTTTTCTAAATCTGATTGCGTTTTAAATAATACTTCTTGTATAGATCTAAACTCAGTACCTTTTCTCGTTTTTACTACGTTTAGTATTCCTTTTTCAGCACTATCTAAAATGTCATTTAATTCTTCAGAAGCATCATATGCTTGCTTATTTATTCTATCTGATTCTAAAATTAATCGTCTTAAAATAGCCTTTTCATTAACTATTTTTATATATTCATCTACATTTGATGCACTAGGTACAAAATTAACTAATTCTGTTAGATATACAATACCACCAATTTCTTTTAAGAATTTTTTCTTTTCAAGTTCTTCTGTAACAGTAGTTATATCAACAGGCTTACTATTTTCTATAAGCTCGCTTACTACTGAAAATATTTTTTGATGGCTTTCTGAATAAAATAATTCTTGGCTAAGATTTTCAACACATTTTTGAGCAGCATATTTAGATAAAAACATTGCACCTAAAACAGCTTGCTCTGCATCATAATTGTGAGGCATAACTCTTTCTGCCATTAGAATCACCTAGCTTTCTTTTTTTACATTCACTTTTAATATAGCTTTAACACTCTTATGTAATTCAATTTCTACATTGTGTGTTCCTAGTGAAGCTACATTATTATTGATAATTGATTTTTTATCAATTTCAATACCTTTATTTTTTAGTTCACTGCATATTTGTTTAGAACTTATAGTTCCAAATACTTTATCCATTTTTCCTGTTTTAACCTTAAATTCTAAAGAAATTTTTTCAATCTTTTCTTTTGTTTTTTCAGCTTCTTTTATAATCTCTTGTTCTTCTAATTTCTTTTTTAAATCTAAAGTTTGCTGATGTTTTAAATTTCCTTCTGTTGCAGCTACAGCATATCCATTTTTTATTAGATAGTTCATGCCATAACCATCTTTTACAGTTTTAATTTCACCTTTTTTACCTTGTCCCTTTAAATCTTTAATAAAAATTACTTTCATCTGCAACACCTCAATGTATATTATACTATAAAATATATATTTTTTAAACAAAATCATAAAACTTATTTTTAACAAAAATATTGAAAATAAATAACTAGAGTTATACTTTTAAAATTTTTTTTATTTTTTTTCTTAAAAATAAAAACAGCTATTTTTTAATATCAGCTGCTTTTAATTTTTCTGCTAATAGTTGTATTTTTTTTATTCTATGATTTATGCCAGATTTAGAAATAGGGGAGTTAGTCTCATAACTAATTATTTCACTTAATTCTTGCAAAGATACTTCGGGATATTTAATTCTATATTCTGCTACTACTTTCGCTTTATCATCGAGTAAATCAAGTCCGCCAAACTCTTTAATTACTTCTATATCCTTAACTTGCTTAGAAGCTGCATTTACCATTTTATCAACATTTGCTTGTTCCATATTATTTAGACGATTAGTCATATTTTTATGATCTCTATATATTCTAATATCTTCATAATACATAACAGCATTAGAAGCATTTATTATTCTTAAAAAATCTCCAATTTTTTCTGCCTCTTTTATATACACCATATATTTAGAATCTCTTTTTATATATTTACAATTCAAGAAAAATTCATTTAGTTTATCAACTATAAATTGCGAATATAACTCATTATCAAATAAAAACTCTAAATGATAACGCGATTTTTTTGGATCGTTTACACTGCCTGAAGATAAAAATGTACCTCTTAAATAAGCTCTTAAAGTATCTATATCATCAATTATAAAAGATTCAGGAATGGGGGATATTTCATTATTTTGCATAATACCAAGTGACTTTAAAATATCACTAACATTATTAGTTATCTCTAGAATATAAATTAAATTTTTATTATAATTATACCCTTTTCTGACTGTAATTTTAGGAATTTCATTATATAAATCTTTAAATAATGTATATACCTTTCTAGCCACTGAAGAGTTTTCAGTGTATATTCTGATATACTCTAATGTTTTTTCATTATTATGCACTATAGCAGATAATTCTGCTAGATTTTCTTGTTTTAATGCTATTATTTTACTAACTTCAGTCTTAACTATACTTGTAAATGACATTAATTCTTAATTAAGGTTGCGTAGATATAGAATGCAAGTTTTAATGTATCATGTCTTATTTGTTCATTTTCAATTGAAATTAAATCATCTTTTATTACTTTTACTTTCATTTTCTTCAATTCTTCTTTATCTAGTTCTACTTGATCTTTTTGTTCTAAACTTGCATATTTTTCAATAACATTTTTATCGATTTGACCATTATTAGCTATAACAACATCAATTTTTCTTTTTCCTAAATATTTATTTAATAGGCTAACATGATTGCTAACTTTAAAATTATCAGTTTCACCTGGTTGAGTCATTATATTGCAAACATATACGATTTTTGCTTTACTTTTATCTATTTCTTTAATTACATCTTTGCAAATTAAATTAGGTAAAATACTAGTGAATAAACTACCCATACTAAGTATTATACAATCAGCCTCTCTAATTGCTTTAATAACGGCATCACAGACAATTGGCTTATGCTTATAGTAAACTTCCTTAATTTTACTATGTGCTTCTGTTATATGATGTTCTCCTTCAACAATAGTGCCATCATGCATTTTAGCCATCAAAACTACATTATCTTCTGTAAGTGGTAATACTTTACCTTTTAAGTTTAATACCTTACTTAAAGACTCAATTCCATCTGACATATTGCCAGTTATATTAGCCATTGCAGTTAAAAGTAAATTTCCAACTGCATGACCATTTAAATCACTAGTTGTTTTAAATCTATAATTTAACAGTTCTTCTACTAAAGGTTCTGTTTCTGAAAGCGAAACTATAACCTTTCTAATATCACCTACAGCAGGAGTATTGAATTCTTCTCTTAAACGACCAGTGCTGCTTCCATCATCACAAACAGAAACTACTGCTGTTATATCAACTGGATATTGTTTTAAACCTCTTAATAGTGAAGATAGTCCAGTACCTCCACCTAAAACTACTACTTTTTTATTCATAAAAATCACCAAATCAATTATACACTATTTAAACAAATAAAAAAAGTATGTAAACATACTTAATTAATCATTATAATATAAATTATTTTGGTGGTCGCTCACAATCGTCTACATCATATATTTCTAAATCTTCAACATTACCAAGTGCACAATAATATTCACCATATGCTTCGACATAGTATTCGCCATCCTCCAAATATATAGTACCTCTTTTAATTTCAGTTTTATTATCATATTCTAGTTTATTTGATAACATATCTATACTTTCACCATCTGGTATAGCAAAATAATCGTTTTCGGCATTATATATTTTAGCTACTTCAACAATATTAATAACAGTTTCTCTAAACGCTTTCTTTCTAGAATTTTTAATTACATCATTTATAATTGGAACAGTTATTAATCCTAATACTCCTACTAAAGTAATTACTACAAGCAATTCTACTAAAGTAAATCCTTTTTTATTTCTCATACTATCACCTAGTCTAATTATAACACAATAAAAAAAAAGAGTATATAACTATACTCTTAAAATTTCACATCATCTATTGTAGAAACATCATTATACTGATTATTAAATTTAGAACCACGACCAAATATGAATAACATAACTATACCTGAAAGAATCATAATAATTGATACTATTTGAGCCATTTTAAAATTCATAAGCATCAAACTATCAGTTCTTAATGACTCAATAAAGAATCTACCAATACCATACCATATTAGATAAAAACTTGTTATTTGACCTATTTTAACATATTTTAATCTTCTTATAATTAGAATTAAAATAAAACCTAATAAACACCATAAAGATTCATATAAAAATGTAGGATGGTAATAATTTCCACCTATATTCATACCTTCTATTATAAACTCTGGTATAAAGAATTTTTTTAAAGTTTCTAATGCTACTATACCACCATGAGCTTCACCATTAAAGAAATTTCCCCATCTTCCAATAGCTTGACCTATTAATAATCCAACTACCATAAAATCAAGTATAAAGAATGTATGTACTTTATATTTTCGAGTATATAATATTATGAAAATTAAACCAAAGAGCAAAGCACCATGTATAGCAAGCCCGCCTTCCCAAATTTTTATAATATCCACAAGGTTAGATGAATATAAATTCCAATTAAAAACAACATAATAAAGTCTAGCTCCAATCAAAGAAACTGGTACTAACCAAAAAAATAAATTGATCATAAAATTTTCAGGAATATTAAATCTTTTAGATTCAATTAATACTAAGATTCCTCCGACTAATAAAGCCATAAAAATAAATAAAGAATACCAATAAATTTTAATAATTCCCAAATCTAATAATACTGGATTCATATCTATTTCTCCCTTCTAATTAATGGCTCAATAACGCATTTTTGCATTATTATATTTATAATAGATATAAATATAGCTAGAATAAAAGCCATAAAAATACCATTAATCTCAAAATGATTACCTAATAAAAAATCAGTAATATATAATATAAAAACATTAATAAAAGGATAGAATAACCCCATTGTAAGGCCTGTTAATGGCAAAGTAAGCCAAACTAAGAGTGGTTTTATAGTTTTATTAAGCATATATATAATAATAGATGCTATCAAAAACCACAATCCCGAGTAACTACTATCAACATTTATTGTATTTTTGAAAAAGGCTGAAACAATAATTAACACTATTGCATAACCAAGCATATATATAATCCAATCAATAAATCTATTTAATCTAACTTCTTTTTTATCGTTAACAATTAATTTCATATGTCATCTCCTATTATTAGTATATCATACATTTATTGTTTTTTCATATTAAAACTGCAATGCTTGCATAACTCGCAAATTCGTTTATTATTCCTAAAACCATTTAACATTTCCTGATATAATTGGCTATTAATTATATCTTCTAACTTATCATTAAATATATTACCTAAGTTGATTATTCCTTCTGAATCTAAACAACAAGGTACTACAGTACCATCACTAAGTATACCTATATGACTAGTTAATCCTAAACAATGGCCTTCTTCACTATAATAATCTAGTGAAGTGTTCGGCCACTCGAACTCTATATCCTTATTGACATAAAGATAATCTCTTATCTTAATATTTTTATTATTTAAGATTTCACTTTTTTGATGTTCGTTCAATGAATAACTATCTATTAATTTATTAAGAATTAAATTATCATCAATTTTTATATTTTTTAGTATCCAATATCTATAAACAATATATATTTTTGAATTTTTGTTAATGTAATTGACAGCATTAATTATATCTTCCAATTCCTGTATACTTGCAGAATGTGCACTTACATTAATTTGTCTAACACATTTAGATTCACATAAAAGTTCTTTATTTTTATTTAATAAACTTCCATTCGTCGTTATATTAACTTTTATATCATTTTCTAAACACACACTTAGTATATCTTTTAGTTTACTATGTAAAAGAGGTTCTCCTTTTATATGAAGATAGATATATTTGGTATATTTTTTTATTTTTGAAATAACTATTTTAAATTCTTCTAGTGTCATTTCCTTCTTTTTTCTATTACTAACTGAACAAAATGAACAATTTTTATTACATATGTTTGTTATCTCTATGTATATTTTTTTATAATTCATCTAAATTGCCTTTCATTTCAAATAATATATCTCTTAATTCTGTAGCTCTTTCAAAATCTAACTCTTGAGCTGCTTTTTTCATTTCATTTTCAATTCTTACCATTAATTTTTCTTTTTCTTTACGAGACATTTTTTCTGTTTTATTAAGTTCTGAATCATCAACATTTGTTATTACATCTCTTATTTCTTTTACTATAGTTTTTGGAACAATATTATTCTCTTCATTATATTTTTCTTGTATTTTCCTACGTCTATTTGTCTCATTTATAGCATTTTCCATAGCTTCGCTTACAGTGTCTGCATACATTATTACTTTGCCATTTTCATTTCTAGCGGCTCTACCTATAGTTTGTATTAAACTACGCTCACTTCTTAAAAAACCTTGTTTATCGGCATCCATGATAGCTACTAAGCTAACTTCTGGGATATCCAGACCTTCTCTTAATAAGTTTATACCTACTAAAACATCATATTTTCCACTTCTTAAATCGTGGATTATCTTCATACGCTCTAAAGTTTTGACTTCACTATGAAGATAAGCAACTTTTATATCTATTTTTTTCAAATATGTTGTTAATTCTTCAGCCATTCTTATAGTTAGTGTTGTTATCAACACCTTTTCACCAATTTCATTTCTTTTATTAATCTCAGATACTAAGTCATCAATTTGATTTTTAGTAGCTTTAACTTCTATTTTAGGATCTAATAAACCAGTTGGTCTTATAATTTGTTCAATCACTCCATTAGATTTTTCTAATTCATAATCACCTGGTGTTGCAGAAACATATATAACATTATCTATTTTCTTTTCAAATTCTTCAAATTTTAACGGTCTATTATCTTTAGCACTTGGTAATCTAAATCCGTATTCAACTAATACGTTTTTTCTAGCTTGATCACCATTATACATAGCGCGTACTTGAGGTAATGTTACATGCGATTCATCTATTACCAACAGATAATCATTATTAAAAAAATCCATTAAAGTAGTTGGTGTTTCTCCTGCTTTTCTTAAAGCTAGATGTCTAGAATAATTTTCTACTCCACGACAAAAACCAGTTTCTTGCAACATCTCTATATCATAATTAGTTCTCTCATTCAGTCTTTGAAATTCTAAAAGTTTATTTTGAGATTTAAAATTAATTAATTGCTCTTCTAATTCCTGTTTGATATTTACAAGAGCAAGTTTTAGTTTTTCTTCACTCGTTACGAAGTGACTAGCTGGAAAAATTGTTATACTTTTCTTATTTTGAATTACCGCACCAGTTAAAGTATCAAATTCTCTAATTCTTTCAATTTCATCATCAAAAAATTCAATTCTTAGACCTTTTCCATGTTGATTTACAGGAATTATTTCAAGAACATCGCCTTTAGCTCTAAAACTTCCTCTTTTTAAATCTAAATTATTTCTTTCGTAAAGCATATCAATTAATTTTTCTATAATTATATTTCTTTCAACTTTATCTCCTATATTTAAAACAAGCATTTTATTACGATACTCTTCTATTTCTCCTATACCATAAATACAAGATACTGATGCCACTACAATGACATCTTTATTATTTAAAAGAGCTGAAGTTGCACTGTGCCTTAATTCATCTATTTCATCGTTTATAGATGCATCTTTTTCAATATAAGTATCTGTTTTGGCAACATATGCTTCTGGTTGATAATAATCATAATATGATACAAAATATTCCACATGATTGTTGGGAAAAAGTTCTTTTAATTCACTATATAATTGGCCTGCTAAAGTTTTGTTATGAGCTAATACTAAGGTTGGTTTATTAATCTCTTTAATGACATTAGCAATAGTAAATGTTTTACCAGTACCAGTAGCTCCCAATAAAACTTGAGATTTTTCGCCATTTTTTATTCCTTCAACTAGCTTTTCTATAGCTTGTGGTTGATCACCACTTGGAGTATATTTAGAAACTAAATCAAACAAAAAAAACCACCTCCATGTAAATTAATCATAATATATCATTTATTTATATATAAAGCAATGAATGAAGATATTCACTACCTGGCATCGCATACATAAAATTAAACATTAACTTTTTTTATATTATTAATAATATTATTTTTAGCAATTATTTCTAACTTATCATCAATATTTTTTAACTTTATATTACATTTATATTTT
>JAFTYN010000038.1 GCA_017461465.1 Bacilli bacterium | reverse complement strand
TATGACAAAGAAGGTATTAGATAATAAGTGTCCAACATGTGCGGCACCAATATTTTTTAATCCAACATTAGGAAAATGGAAATGCAATTATTGTGATAATGAATTTACTTTAGAAGAGATGCAAAAATACAATAATGCTAGTAATCAAAAATATAATGAAAAAGTAATAAATGAAGAAGAAAATATTAAAAACAAGCAAGATAATACTGTATATGTAGCATATAATTGTCAAAATTGTGGAGCAGAAATAATTACGGATGAACAAACTGCTGCAACTTTTTGCGTTTATTGTGGAAATACTGCCATTTTAAAAAATAAATTATCAGGTGCTTTTGCACCATCAAAGATTATACCTTTTAAAAAAGAGAAACAATTAGCAATTGACTCTTTTAAGGCTTTATCAAAGGGACGTCCTCTTATGCCTAAAGAGTTTAATAATATTAAAAATATTGAAAAGATTACGGGAGTATATATTCCTTTTTGGTTATTTGATATAAATGTAAGTGGTAGTGTAAATGCAAATGCTCAAAAAATTACTAGTTGGTCTGTTGGAAGTACTCACTATACTAAAACAGATACATATAAGTTATATAGAACTGCTCAAATGGACTATGACCGTATACCAGTTGATGGTTCAACCAGATTTACTAATGATATAATGAATACTATTGAGCCTTTTGATTATAGAGAATTAGTAGATTATAATCATGCTTATTTATCTGGCTTTTTAGCAGAAAAGTATGATGTAGTTAGTAATGAAGCTTTTAAAGAAGCTGGTGCTAGATCTATTAGATCAACTCAAGACCATATTTTGATGGATATGGGGAATTATACTGGTAAAGTTATTTTTGAAAATACTTTAGTTGCAAAGCAAACTAAAGCGGAATATGCTCTTTTGCCAGTTTGGATGGTTAATGTTAAATACAAAGATAAGTATTATTTGTTTGCCATGAATGGTCAAACAGGCGAATTTATTGGAGATATTCCGATTGATAAAAATAAAGTTATATTATATTCTATTGGAATATTTGCACTTATATTTGTTATATCAATTATTATTAGTTATATTATATATTTAGTAGGTGTATTATGAAAAAAATATTAAAATATTTATTACTGATTCTTTGCTTATTTTTAGTAAACCCATTAGTATACGCTGAGGGTGAAGTTAAAAAAAGGACTGAAGAAAATAATTATGGTGTTAATAAAAAATGGAAAATAACTAGTGATAATTTAGAAAACGTTTTAGCTACACCTTATGTTGATGCAAGCTTAAAAATATATGATTATGCCAACATTATTAGTCCACAAATAGAAGAAAGTTTAAAAACTAAAATAGACTCTTTTATAAAAGAAACTGGTTTTGATATGGTAATCCTAACTGATTCAAGAGAGTACTATAGCACTACTGAAAATGAAACATATGCAACTGATTTTTATGATTATAATGATTTTGGTATAGATAATAAAAAATATGATGGTGTAATTTTATATAGAAATGCTAATCCAAATGATCCATATTATAATTTATATACTTTTGGAGATGCACAATTATATTTTCCTTATGAAATTTGTGAAAAAGTATTAGATGAACTATATCCTTACTTATCTAATCATCATTATCAGATAGGGTTTGAAACTTTTATAACTGCAATGCAGCGTGAATATAATAATGGCATTCCAAGTGGATATGATGATTATTATGTAGATTCTGATGGATACATGCATAAGAAATATTCAGTGCCATTTGGTATTATATTCCTTATTTCAGTTATAATTACTTCAATTACAATAGGAGTTATGATTAAAAAAAATAAAATGGTAAAAGTTGCTACTCGTGCTTCTGAATATTTGGATAGTTCAAGTGTTCAGTATACTGAAAAGAGTGATAGATTTATACATTCTCATACAAGTAGTTACACAGTATCAGAAAGTTCAGGTGGCTCTGGCGGTGGTGGCTTTAGTGGTGGCTCACGTTCTGGTTCTAGTGGCGGTGGACATGGCGGAGGCGGCGGAAGACGCGGTTAAGATAAATGATATTCATTTATCTTTTTTTTCTTATATGCTATAATTTTATCGGTGATTTATATGAAAAGACCTGAAATTTTAGCGCCAGCTGGCAATTTTGATTCTTTAAAAGCAGCAATAGCAGCTGGATGTGACGCTGTTTATTTAGGTGGAAACATGTTTGGCGCTAGAGCATATTCTAATAATTTTAATAATGAAGAAATGATTGAAGCAGTATTATATGCTCATAAATATGGTGTTAAAGTATATGTGACTGTTAATACTTTGATATATGAAGCTGAAGTAAAAAATTTTATGAAATATATAGATTTTTTATATATGAATAATGTAGATGCTGTAATAGTGCAAGATATAGGAATGATGGATTTAATAAGACAAACTTATCCAGATTTTGAAGTTCATGCTTCTACTCAAATGCATATTCATAATCTAGAAGGAGTTAAACTTGTAGAAGAACTAGGATTAGCACGCGCTGTTTTAGCAAGAGAAACTTCTTTTGAAGAAATAAAAAGAATTAAAGAAAATACAAATATAGAATTAGAAATATTTGTTCATGGAGCATTATGTATATGCTATTCAGGACAATGTTTAATGAGTTCTATTATAGGTGGAAGAAGCGGAAATAGAGGTACTTGTGCACAACCTTGTAGACAAAAATATGATGTTATAGATAAAAATAATTGTAAGGTGAATAAAAATGAATACAATTTAAGTACTAAAGATTTGAATACTCTTGAATATATAGGAAATTTGATCGATATAGGTGTAGATAGCTTAAAAATAGAAGGAAGAATGAAATCTCCTAGTTATGTTTACTTGGTAGTTTCTCTATATAAAAAAGCAGTAGATTCATATATAGAAAAAGGAAAGGTTGAAATTTCTGAAAAAGAGTTAGAAAACTTAATGGTAACTTTTAATCGTATGTATACTAAAGGTTTTATATTTGGAGAAAAAAATAATGATTTTATAAATAATGTAAGACCAAATCATCAAGGAATAGAAATCGGAAAAGTAGTAAAAAAAGAAAAAAATAATATATTTATAAAACTGATAAAAGATTTATCTTTAAATGATGGCATAAGAGTTTGTGGTAAAGAAGATGTCGGGTTTACAGTTACTTCCATGTTTGTTAATAATCGTAAAACTGAAGTAGCTAAAAAAGGTGAAATAGTTAGTTTATTTTCAAAAGAAAATATAGAACTTGGAAGTGTGGTTGTAAAAACTTTAGATAGTAAATTAAATAGCAGTATAGATAGTCTAATTAAAGCAAATATTCGTAAAGTAAAAATATATGGAGAATTAGTAGTTAAAGAAGATGAAAAACTTTTATTAAAAGTAAGTGATGGTAATAATGAAGTTATTATATCAGGGGATAGTAAACTTGAAAGAGCTAATAACAATCCAACCACATTTGAGAGAATAAAAGAACAATTAAATAAAACTGGTAATAGTGAATTTTCGTTTAGTGATTTAACGATAGTAGGAGACAATAATTTATTTATACCTATAAAAGAATTAAATGAGATTAGAAGAAAAGCTTTAAGTCTATTAACAGAAAAAAGACTAAAAATAAATCGTTCTTATAAAAAGGAAGAGTATAAAAGAAATGTTCCTTCGTTTGAAAGAAAGATGAACACTAACTTATATGTGGAAGAATTTAGTGAGTACCAAAAGATTAATTTAAATGATTTTGATAGAATTTATGTTAGAGAAAATTTGTATAATGATCTTAGTGAAAATGAAAAAATATATCCTAAAATATCGAGAGTAATTAGTAATTACGTTAATTATAATAAAACACCTTTAGTTGGAGAATTAGGAGGAGTATATAAATATAAAAATGTTGATACTGACTTTTCTTTAAATGTTGTAAATTCTTATTCAGTTGCTTTACTTCATTATTTAGGCGCTAAAAAAATAACGTTATCATATGAATTAAATGATAAACAAATAGAAAAAATGATAAATAATTATGTTGAAAGATATAAAAAATATCCAAATTTAGAATTGATAATATATTCAAAAGAAGAAATGATGATAAGCAAGTTTAATTTGCTTAAATAT
>JAFTYN010000008.1 GCA_017461465.1 Bacilli bacterium | reverse complement strand
GGTATCGATGGAAACATTCGTAACTGAAAATTTTCCTTGGATTATAGCAGCGGGAGCCCTAATTTTACTAACAATTATTTGTTATTTTGCTGAAAAAACTGATTTTGGTAAAAAACGTGCTGTATCCGAAGATAAAGAAAATAAAAAGAAAAAGAAAGAAAAAGATGGAGAAAATGAAGTTCAACCTATTGTTCAGCCAGCGGCAGAACCAGTAGCTGAACCTGCATTAAATGTTGAAGCAGTTCCTGCTGTTAATGAAGGAATTAATTTAGATCCATTAGCTGTTCCAGTATTAGCCCCTGCTATAGAGCCTGTTACAGAAATGGAAACACCATCTTTAGAATCAAATTTAACTTCAGAAAATAGAATAGATATGGGAATGGATTCAAGTGAATTTGCTTTACCTAGTCCTGAAGTACCTTCAGCATTACCTGAAGTAACAGAAGAGGTAGCTCCAGCAGAAGTTTCAGTAGAAACACCTGCAGTTGAAGATGTTACTCCAGCGATTTCAGAAATGGCTGTAGAACCAGCACTTCCAGAAGTAACAGAGGAAGTAGTTCCAGCAGAAGTTTCAGTAGAAACACCTGCAATTGAAGAAGTTACTCCAGCGATTTCAAAAATGGCTGTAGAACCAGCACTTCCAGAAGTAACAGAGGAAGTAGTTCCAGCAGAAGTTTCAGTAGAAACACCTGCAGTTGCGGAGGTTGCTCCAGAAGTTTCAGAAATGGCTGTAGAGCCATCATTACCTGAAGTAACAGAGGAAGTAGTACCAACTGAAGTTTCAGTGGAAACACCTGCAGTTGAGGAAGCTACTCCAGAAGTTTCAGAAATGGCTGTAGAACCAGTATTACCTGAAGTAACAGAAGAGGTAGTACCAGCAGAAGTTTCAGTAGAAACACCTGCAGTTGAGGAAGTTACTCCAGAAGTAACAGAACCAGTTCCAGCAGAAGCAGTAATGCAAAACAATTATGAATTTGAACCAGCACCAGAAAATAATGAACAAGTATTAATAACTGATGTTGAAGAAATAGAACAACCAATAATTATTCCAGATGAAGAAGAATTACCAACTATTTTACCGGAAGAAAATAAAAGCGAAATTCCAGAGGTTGAGTTATCTGGGATGGAAGTTCAAACTGATAACACAATAATTGAAGACGACATTTGGAAATTTTAAAAACTCAATTAAATTTGAGTTTTTTTAATTGTTTATATAGATATGTTTTTTTTGAGCGAATTATGGTATAATGTATTGGAAATGATGGAGGCGATTTATGACTGTAGATAATATATTAGAATTAGTTAAAAAGTTTACAGATGTTTTAATTGTATGGTTAGTACTATACTATATATTAAAAAGTTTAAGAAAAAATGTAAAAATGGCTTTATTATTTAAAGGCATTGTTATTGTTATAATGTTAAAAATTTTTAGTGATCTTTTAGGGCTAGTTACTATTAGTTTCTTAATGGATTATGTAATTGAGTGGGCTCCAATAGCTCTTATAATTATATTCCAACCAGAAATAAGAAATGTTCTTGAACAGTTAGGACGTAGTCAATTACTTGGTAGACATAAAGTACTTACTGTAGATGAACGTGAAAGAGTTGTTTATGAGATTGTTAATGCTGTTGAATATTTAAAGAAAATGCGTATAGGTGCTCTTATTGTAATTGAACGTGATAATAGTTTACAAGATTACATTGAAAGTTCTAAAAAAATCTATGCTGATATAACATCAGATTTATTAATTGCTATTTTCTTCCCTAATAATCCACTTCATGATGGTGGTGTTATTATTCAAGGGGATAAAATTACATCAGCTGGTGCTGTTTTCCCAACTAGTGACAGTTTAAAAATTAGTAAGAGATTAGGTACAAGACATAGAGCTGCTTTAGGTATTTCTGAAGAAATGGACTGTATTTCACTTGTTGTTTCTGAAGAAACAGGTAGAATTTCAATTGCTATGGGTGGAGAGTTATACTACAACCTTACAATTGATGAATTCAAATTAATGATTTTAGAAGAATTAAGACCTAAAAAAGAAGCTATAATTGAAGAGGAGGAAGAAGATGAAGAAGCTACTGAAAGCAATTAAGAACTTTTTCCTTTCAATTTGGAAATTTATTGATAAACGTATTGTATTACCACTTACTAAATTAGTTTTAAATTTAACTGGTAAATTTGAAAATCCTGGTAAATTTTTTGAAAACTGGTTATCTAAACGAAATACTTTATTATTTATCTCGCTTGCACTAGCAGTATTTGTTTTTATAGTAATAGATCAAAAAATAGTAACATTTTCGAAAAATAGTGCAGAAGTTTTAAGATCTATTCCAGTTACTGCTATATATAATGAGGAAGCATATGTAGTAGAAGGGTTACCTGAAACTGTAGATATTACTTTAATAGGTAGTAAGACTGACTTATTTATTGCTAAGCAAATGTCTACTTACGATGTAAGCATTGATTTAACTGGTTTAAAACCAGGTCAACATAAAGTTAATATTAAGTATAATCAATCTTTGACAGATTTAGAGTATATGGTTAATCCATCTGCTGCAACTGTAATAATTTATGATAAAGCGTCACAAACAAAGAGTTTAAGCGTTGACATACTTAATAAAGATAAATTAGATGATAAATTAATTATTAGTGAGACTAAAATTTCAAGTGATAAAGTTATAGTAAAAGGTTCAGAGCAAAAACTAGAACAAGTAGCTGCTGTTAAAGCCTTACTTGATGTTGAAAACTTAGTAAAACAAGAAGTTGGTACATTTACTGTTAAGGATGTTCCTTTAAGAGCTTATGATATTAATGGTGATCCTGTAGATGTAGAGATTGTACCTAGTAAAATGGATATAGAAGTTACTATTACTTCACCAAGTAAAGAAGTTCCAATTAAGATTAATCCAACAGGTAGTGTTGCATTTGGTAAAGCTATTACTTCTTTAGAAACTGATGTATCAAAAATTAAAGTTTATGGAGATCAGGAAACTTTAGATGCATTAAATTATATTAGTGTAGATGTAGATGTAACTGATTTAAAATCTAACAAGGAATACAAGTTAGATATTAATAAACCAGTTGGTGTTACTTCAATGTCAGTTAATAGTGTTACAGTAAATATTACACTTGGAACTGTTTCTGAACGCGATATTACAGGTATTAAAGTTGTAACTCGTAATTTACCTAGTGGATACTCAGTTACTGCGGATGATGAATCTAATGCAAATGTTACAGTAAACTTAAAAGGTGTAGCATCTGTTATTGAAGGTATTACTTCTGATGACATAATTGCATTTGTTGATTTATCTGGTTTAGAACCTGGTACACATGATGTTGAAGTTCAAATTGAGGGTTCAGATCCAAAAGTTCAATATTTATCAAAAACTAAAAAGATAAGAATTACAATTTCAAAATAAAAAGGAATTTTAAATAATTCCTTTTTTTATTTTGATATATGGTTAAATAATATACCTATATTTATTAGACCAGTAATTCCTACTAAAATATATATAATTTGTGATAGTAGACTACCAGTACCAAAAATCATTTCTACTAGATTAAAGTCAAAAAGTCCAATTAATCCCCAGTTTATTGCTCCAATTATAGTTATTACTAAAGCGCTTTTTTGTAATGTTTCCATAAAATCTCCTTTCTTCTATATTTATATCCTAAAAATAAAAAAATATACTGAATAATTTAAATTTTAAAGCCATATAATTTAGTGTAAAAAAGGAGTGAATAGATGAATAAAAAAATTTTGGTTTTATTATTAAGTATTTGTTTATTTTTGTGTGGATGTAATAAAAATGATAAAGATACAGTAATGAAAGAATTTTCAAAAAAAATTAATAACTCTGATTCATATTATTTAACAGGAACGTTAGAGATGTTTAATAATGAAAATAGTCATAATTATGATATAAAAGTGTCTTATACAAAAGAGAATAATTTTAAAGTAAGTTTAAAAAATCAAGCGAATAATCATGAACAAATTATACTTAGAAATAATGATGGAGTTTATGTAGTAACACCTTCTTTAAACAAAAGTTTCAAATTTCAAAGTGAATGGCCTTATAATAATTCACAGGCTTATTTACTGCAAGTGATTTTAAGTGATTTAGAAAAAGATAAAGAAATGGAATTTGTTTCTAATGAAAAAGAATATGTACTTACTAGTAAGGTTAATTATTCTAATAATGCAGAATTAGAAAAACAAAGAGTTACTATAGATAAAAATTCTGTATTAAAAATGGTGGAAGTTTTAGACAAAACTGGAAATGTAAAAATTAAAATGATTTTTGATGAGATTGATTATGATGCTAAATTTGATGAAGATTACTATAAATTAGAAAGTAATGTTTCTAGTGAAGTTGAATCTACTAAAGAAACTGCAAGTATCGAGGATATAAGTTATCCAATGTATATACCGGTTAATACTACACTCTCAACGCAAGATAAACTAGAAACTGCAACTGGTGAGCGTGTTATTCTAACTTTTTCTGGTGAAAATCCATTTATGTTAATTGAAGAAACTGCCTCTGTTTCAGATGAATTTGTTACAATACCAGTAAATGGTGAACTAGTGATGCTTGGAGATTCAATTGGTATTATGGATGAAACTTCTTTAACTTGGCATACTAATAATAGAGAATATTATTTAGTATCTTCTACTCTAGATACCGCTTCTTTATTAGAAGTTGCTAATTCAATAGGAAGTATTCCTGTTATTAAGTAAAAGCAAATATATATGAAATAATATATTTTATATATATTTTTTTATTATTTATGTTATAATTATGATGGGTGATAGTATGGAAAAAGAAACAAATAAGAAGACAACTAGTGCTAAGAAAAAAAATACTAGTTCTAAGAGCAATTTAAATAATAAGAATAATGCTCAAAACACTAAAAAGAATAAAAAAGGGAATAAAAATATTGCTCAATCAAAAAAGGTTG
>JAFTYN010000037.1 GCA_017461465.1 Bacilli bacterium | reverse complement strand
TAAATATTTATCTAACTCTTGTGTAGGTTCAAATTCATTAGCTATTCTACTTCTTATATCTACCAAGTCTTTTAACATTGAAAAATTGTCAATGAATTTTACGCTATATTTCATGAATCGGATCCTCCAATAATTCTTTCATTTTATTAATTAAAGAAGTTATATCTTCATCAACCATTGCTGTTAGCTTTTCATATTCATCTAATCTTGTTTTAGGTGGAAATAAATTTCTTGCATCCACTCTTATTTTATTTGAGATATCTAATTGGAATAAACAATCTCTTAAATCAACGATTTTATCTTCCATACGGGTACTGCTCCTTTTACTACTATATAAGTTCAAATTTATATTTGACTTCTAATTTATACTTTTTATTAAATAGACATTTCTTTGTGTAATCATGAAGTATTACTTTACCTATTACTTTTCTAATTAATAGAATGCAAAATTCTTCACTTTCTACTGTTTTAATATCTTCTAAAAATTGATTAAACTTTTCTTGGAACTTTTTAAATTTTATTTCTTGAATTGCACTATCTTTTAGTAAATCCTCACATTTAGCAATTTCATCATTTAATGAAGTTGATGTCTTTTCAAAGTATTGTTCTGATACTTTTCCAGAAACATAAGATTCAAGTAATAGTTCATATTCTTTATTAAGCTTATTAATTTTATTAGTTAGCTCTTCTTTGGAAGTTCCTCCATCTTTAAATAATTTATTTTTATAATATTCATAGAACTTTTCTTTATTTTCTAAACATAACTTGATTACTTCAATTGCATCTTGATATAAAATCTTATGAACTAATCTTACATAAATCGAATATCCAGAAGCTCGAAAACAATATTTTGGCTCTTTAAAATCTCGAACGCTGTAGCAAGGGTGTTTACCACTTTCTGGATCATAAAGTAAATCTGCTATATGTGGAACATCGTAATACGAAATTCTTCTACTCATTCTTATTTTTTGTGCTTTTTCAAATGTTTCTTCATCGATTATTTGAGGAATCATATCTCTCAAGATAACTGGTTCATAAAATTTACTACATTGTAAGTTTATAACATGTCCACAATATTCGTAATCTCTAATGATATTAGTAATCATTCCATTGTTCCATTTTTCTTTAGCACGAACATATTTGTTTTTCTTACATATAACCCTATCCATATAAATGGCTCTTGGTAAAATCCCTTCTCGATTTAATTCACGAACTATCATTCTCGGTTCTTTACCAGAAACATAATCCTTAAATATCCTTTTAATGATTTCAGAAGCATATGGATCAATGATTGTACCGCCTTTACCGTCATTTAAATATCCATATTTGGTATAAGTCTTCATGTGCTTAGTCACAGAACGATGCTTTACTGACCTATGGATTTTCCTTTTAAAATCTTTTAAGTAATAAGCATTTAAGAAGTTTCTTATTACGATTGATTCATCATCTTTATAAGTTAAGCTATCATACTTATCACCAATAGAAATTACTCTTAATCCTATTGATGGAAATGTTTCATCAATTAGTTTACCAACATGATGCATTGTTCTACCAAGTCTAGAAATATCTTTAACTAATAGGATATTAAACTTTTTCTTTTTAGCATCTTCAAGCATCTTTTGGAATCCTGGTCTTTCTTGAGTTGCTCCACTTATTCCATCATCATAATAAACTTCATAAATTTCAAATTCATTTTGAGTTGCATAATCACTTAGAACTTTTATTTGATTTTCAATACTTCGTGATTCTTTGCTACCATCAATTTTGTCTTCATCTTCTCTAGATAGTCTTGCATAAATTGCTACTTTGTTATTCTTCATTTTGTAAAAACTCCTTTATTAATTC
>JAFTYN010000036.1 GCA_017461465.1 Bacilli bacterium | reverse complement strand
ATTCCTAATCAAGTCGTAATATACAAAAAAGAGAAAACTATTTAAAATCTCTTTTTTTTTCTAGGTATTTAGTATATAATTTATATGGTGGTAAATATGCAAACACGTTCAAAAATATTAATTGCTATAGGTGCTATTTTACTAGTAATAATGATAGTTTTTGGTATCTATACATTTTCAGGACCAAGAACTTATAAAACTCTTACTTATGATGAATTAGAAACTTTAATTGAAGGTGATGATGCCTTTATTTTGTTTATAGGTTCTAATAATTGTAGTCATTGTAGCATTTATAAAAATACGTTAGAAGAGGTAATTCAAGAATATAAAATAGAAATAAATTATATAGATATTAGCAAACTTGTAGATGAAGAATATGCTTATTTAAATTCTCATTTTGCTTTTTCTGTAACACCTACTACTGTATTAGTAGAAAAGGGAGATAAACCATCTTCTGAAAGAGTAGTTAATAAATTCAAAGGTGCAAAAAAATATAATGAGTTAGTTAAAATATTAAAGAAATATGAGTTTATAAAATAAGGAGTGATAATGATGAATAACAATCCAGAAATAATTGCTTTTGATGATAATTTAGATAATAATAGTCCAGAAATAATTGATGGTATAATTGATGCTCCTTTAAAAAATGAACCAGAAATAATTGATATGCCAGAAGAAAATGTTATAATTTCTAAACCTACAGAAGAAGAAACTGATCCTAATAGAGTTAGTATCGTTGGTATGTACGGTGAAGATCTAACAGCTAAGACTTATGTTACTAATCCTGCTATAGCAAGAGATGCAGAAATTAAAAAGATGATTATAGTATTATTAACACCTGATAAATCTGCCTTGTTAGTTGGTCATGCTGGTATTGGTAAAACTGCTATTGTTGAAGGTCTAGCTTATTTAATTCAACGTAATCAAGTACCAGATGCTTTGAAGGGTTATAGGATTATAAAGATTAATTCTACATCATTACTTGGTAAGATGACTGTTAATGGTAAAGAAGAAATGATAGTAGGTCTATTGGTTGATGAAGTTAAAAAAATGCCTAAGACTATATTATTTATAGATGAAGTTCATACTTTAATTGGTGGCGGTGATGATGGCCCAATGGACTTAGCAAATATTTTAAAACCTGCTTTAGACCGTGGAGATGTTAAAGCTATAGGTGCAACAACAACTCAAGAATATAATATATATATAGTAAAAGATAGAGCGTTCTTAAGACGTTTTGATAGAATAGAAGTAGTAGAACCAGATGTTGATACAACTGTTAAAATTTTAATGGGTTCAATTCCTAGAATTGAAAAACAGACTGGTGCTAAATTTAAATATAATGATTATGTAACTGAAAGATTAGTTAGAGCTATAGTTGAAGCAACATCTGAGTTTAAACGTGTTTATGGTCTTGCAGCTATGTATCCAGACGTTTCTTTTTCAGTATTAACTCAAGCATTTTCTAATGCATTATTTCAAAATAAAACAGAAGTTAATATTTTAGATGTATATAACGCTATTAAAAATAGTAAGCGTATATATCCTGATAGCATTGTAAAAGAACTTGCAGTATTTAGAGAAAAATATGATGACATCGCTAAAAGTGATGGTATTATTTTACCAATAGTAACTATTGAAGAAGTTCAAGATGCATATGAAAGTTATTAAACTTTCATATTTTTCTTTTTATGGTGGAAAAAAATAATCAAATATGATAAAATTTTGATAGAGGGTATGGTGATAAAATGAAAAAAAGAGAAGTACCTAAAAAAAATTATTTAATATTCCTTGTTTTATCAGTTTTTGTAGTATGTTTATGTTTTTATCTAGCTACATGGTACAAAACTTTAAATGAACATTATAAGAATAATTCAGTGATAGTTGAAGTTCTTTCTGAAATAGAAGCAAATAGTTTTTCAAGTTTCTTACTAGATAACCCTGATATCTTAGTATATATATCTTCATCAAAAGATAGTGAAGTAAAAAGCTTTGAAAAAAAATTCAAAAAATTCATTATCGATAACAACTTAAGTTCAGAAATTGTTTATTTTGATGTATCAAAAGAAGAAAATAGCTTAGGTTTAATGATGCTAAAGGAAAACTATTTAAGTCAAAAACTATCAAAATTGAAAGAAATTAAACACCCTAATCTTGTTAGAATTGAAGATGGTGTAATAGTAGATATTCTATACACTAAAAAAACTGCTATAAATAAAATTGATGTTGAAAAATTTTTAAAACGAAATGAACTTTTAGAAAATGATTAATGTTGTTTTATTTGAACCGGAAATTCCTCAAAATACTGGTAACATCATGAGAACTTGCGCAGGCACAGGTGTTAAGCTTCATTTAATAAAACCTCTTGGTTTTGTTTTGGATGAAGCACATGTAAAAAGGGCTGGTGTTAATTACATTGAACATTGTGATTACCAGGTATATGAAAATTGGGAAGATTTCAAAAGTAAAAATGATGGTCAGTTTTATTATTTAACTAGATATGGTAAAAAGCCACACACTTCATTTGATTATAGTAATCAAGATGAAAATATTTATTTAGTATTTGGTAAAGAAAGTACAGGTATACCTAAAGAAATTTTAAAAAATGATTTAGAGCATTGTATGCGTATACCAATGAACGCTAATATTAGGGCGTTAAATCTTTCTAACTCAGTAGCTATAATGGTTTTTGAAGTATTAAGACAACAAGATTATAGAGATTT
>JAFTYN010000035.1 GCA_017461465.1 Bacilli bacterium | reverse complement strand
TATTTTTATGAATGTATTAATAAAGATAAAAATGTTCTATTTTTAGTATTTTCTTTCTTTTTAATTATTGAACTCTTTAAGATAATTTCTGAATTTTTAAGAAATAAATTATTAATATTCGTAAATAAAAAGCTAGATATAAGCATGAATATGGAAGTTTATAAAAAAGTTATCAATCTCCCATATCAATATTATCGTAATAGAACAACAGGAGAAATAATATCAAAAATATCAGAACTAGGTAAGGTAAGAACTTTTGTAAATAATATTGTTGTAATAATATTTTTGGATGTTCCTATAGCACTAGTTGCAGGTATTATACTATATTTTATTGAAGAAAAATTATTCTTTTTATCGTGTGTTATTTTCGTTAATTATGTACTTATTTTTTTATTATCTAAACACTATTTCGAAAAAGTAATAACTAATTATTATAATAAAAAAGCTGAATTAATATCTTTTATGCATGAAAGCATAAATGGGTTTGAAACAGTAAAAGGTCTTAATATAGAGAAAAATATAATTAAACGATATGAACATAAATATATAGATTATTTAAGAAAAATAGTTAAAATAGATAATTTTATAAATACTCAAAGATTATTCAAAGATTTGAACGAAAATATAGGGCAGTTAATTATTTTATTTATTGGAATTATTTTGATATCTGATGGAAAGATTCTTATAAGTGATTATTTAGCTTTTAATTCGATTTCAATGTTTTTCTTTTCCCCTATAAGAAATATATTAAGTTTGGATTTAAGTTATGAAGAAGCAAAAAAAGCGTATAAGAATGCATATGAAATCATTTGTGATGATAAGAAACAAATAGTTAATAAAAAAACTAATGGAAATATTAAAATTAATAGTTTAACGTACTATTTTAATGATAAAAAGAAAGTCCTTGACAATATTAACTTAGAAATAAAAGAAGGAGAAAAGATTTTAATAACAGGAAAAAGTGGAAGTGGGAAAAGTACTTTAATGAAAATAATTAAAAAATATTATGAGGTAGAATATGGTAAAGTCAAGATAGGTAATATAGATGTTAATGATACTTGTAAAACTGATAATTTAATATTATATGTTTCTCAGAATGAAGTTTTATTTACGGACACTTTATATAATAATTTAGGTTTATATAATGTGGATATTGATAGGATTGCTAAAGTTTTAGAAGAATGTTATATAGATGATTTTATTGATAAAAATTTAGGTTGCAATATGCTCATTGAAGAAAACGGTTTTAATATATCAGGAGGTCAAAAACAAAGAATAATATTAGCAAGAGCATTATTACAAAAATTCAATATTTTAATAGTGGATGAAGGAACTAGTCAAATTGATGTTAATTTAGAAAGAAAAATTTTGAAAAATATTTTTAAAAACTATAAAAGCAAAACAATGATATTCATAAGTCATAGGTTAGAAAATATGGATTTATACGATAGAATTATCGAATTAAAAGAAGGAAGAGTAATAAAAGATATTAAAAAATGCAAAACATAGATGTATTCGGAAGTAAAGAAGCAGTAATTATAGAAGAAAAAAGTAAAGTATTTTTGATTTTTGAATTAGTTGTTATTTTATTTTTGATAAGTTTAATTTATTTTATATTTTTTTATAAATATTCTAAATTAGTAGAAATAAAAGGCATGATAAAAGGTGAAAATATTATTTTTGTATTGGAAGAAAGTAATATGCAGAAACTATGTAATAACAAAATTATATTAGATGACAAATTGTATTCAGTTGAGATAATAAGTATAGAAGAACCTGTTTATGATAATAATATGAACTTATATTATAGTGTAAATACAAAAATTAATTTAGGTAACAAATATCTAGTAGATAATAATGTTGTTGATTTACATATATATTTAGGTAAAACAACTTTAGCAAAAGAAATATTTAGAAGAATAAAAGGAGTTGATTAAGTGGAGAAAATAGAAGAAAAAGAACTTAAAAATATCAAAGGCGGAAGTGTTTCAGTAGGAACTATTTTAGCAATAGGAGCTGGAATTGTTTTCTTGGTAGGAATAGTTGATGGTTTTGTTAGACCATTAAAATGTAATAGTTAGGAGGTATAAAATGATTTTAAAAGAAGAAGAATTAAGAATGATTTATGGTGGAGCTATAACAGGAACTTTTATAAATGCGATAATAAAAGGTGTGAATAGTTTTCTTGATTTAGGTAGATCTATAGGAACAGCTATAAGAAGAATCGGAGCTGGTTCGATATGTCCACTATAACAAAATTTATTAGTAAAAATTATAAAGATATAGTCATACTACTATCAGTATTATTCTTTATGCCAATTATAAATGTATTAATAAAGATAATATTTACATATGGTACTTATTTTGGCACTTATGCTAGATTAATAATGGAATATGGTATAAATCTTTAAAAAGAGGCTAGAACCCTCTTTTTTTCTTAAAATATTTACATTTTTTCATTGTTTTTTATAGTTTTTTCCTTGTGCTTTAATTTTTGTGGTGGTATAATAGTGCATAGTTAAGAAGGGAGGGATATTGATGACAAAAGTAATAGTTAGAAATGGTAATGTTGAAGGTGCTTTAAGAACCGTAAAACAAAGAAATGCCAAAGATGGCCTCCTAAAAGCAGTTCGTGATAGACAAGAAGGATATATGAAACCAGGCGTTAAAAGAAGATTAGCTAAAAAAGAAGCAATCAAAAACGCTAGAAGAAGAAATAGAAGAGAGTCATAGACTCTTTTTTGATAAAGGAGAATATATATGAGACAAAGAATATTAGATGATATTGTTACAGCAATGAAAGCAAAAGATAAAGATACTTTATCAGTATTACGTATGATTAAAGGCGCAATGCAACTAGAAGAAATCAACGTTAAGCATGAATTAAATGACGAAGAGATGACTAGAATAGTAAACAAGCAAATTAAAACTAGAAAAGATTCAATAGTTGAATTTGAAAAAGGAAATCGTCAAGACTTAATCGACGCTGTTAATAAAGAAATTGAGATACTAGAAAAATATATGCCTGAAATGATGTCTGAAGAAGAAATTAACAAAGTAATAGATGAAGTTTTCGAAAAAGTTAATCCATCAGGACCTTCAGAAATGGGAAAAATTATGGGAACTATTTCTCCTATGGTTAAAGGAAAAGCAGACATGGGTCTTGTTAATAAACTTATAAAAGAAAGATTATCTAAATAAAATATGCTTTTGCATATTTTTTTTTGCATAAAAATATTGTACAATAGATATTGTTAAGGTAGTGATGATATGAATAATGCTATGTATGTATTTAAACAAGAAAAAGAAAAATATGATGCTTTAGTAGCAAATGAAACTGATAACTTTGCTCTGTCAAAATTAGGTAATGAGTATAAAGAAAAAGCTAAAAGATATTTAGGAAATGCTTTAGCAATAATTAATACCGGTTTTGATATTAACTACTCTTTAAATAAAGAGGGAGTTGGTATGACATCTTCATTTAAAAAAATAAATTCTTTGGTTAGAAAAAGTGATGATGAAGTAAAATCAGAAATGCTTCAATTAAAAGATATGTTGCCAACTTTAGAATTATCAGAAACTCAAAAAGAAGATATTCTTTATGCTATCGAAGTTATTATGGTATATTGTACTGATTTTGGTAATCCAAACGCTCAAATAGATCAAGCCACATCAAATGTAACTGTAGATGTTATGAAAAACAATCCTAAAAGAGAAGTTAAAATAGAACAAAAAGTAATTACTAGTCAAAGAAAAGAAAAAGAATATGATGAGGTGGTAAAAGGTCATAAAAAAGATGAACCATATATAATTTATAAACTGTTAGTTGGTATTTTTGTTATACCTGCAATTACTATTTTAGCAGTAGTAGGTTATATGTTTGTATCAAAATATTTAACATATGAATTAGTTACTGAATATCTAGAAATAGGCAAAGGGGTATATGGTGTTATAATGAAAGTTATTTCAATACTATTTGCTATAGCAGCAACATCTTTGATATCAGGTTTTACTTCAGGACATACTAATAAAGAATTAGCGTTTATGACTATACCTTTTGTATATGCAGTTTTCATTAATATGTTAATATCTAATTATTATTTAGATATAGTAAGTATAATAAAAGCTGATGGAATAAAAAATTTAATAACTGAAGGGTGCCAAATTTTTTCATACATGATGATTATTATTCCAAGTTTTTATTATTTCTTTGGTATTTTTAAGAAACACTTAAAGGTAAGTATTTTAGACTTTTTAAATATATTATTATTTATTTATATTGTAGCTTTTCCAGGTGTTGTAGCCATATTTGAATCATTTAATTCATCAGTATTAAAAAGCATTAATAAAACTTTATATGGTTTTAATGGTTTTAGTGGATTAAAATATATCTTATATATAATTATAATCTTTATTGGAACAGCATCTAGCTTATTATTTGCAAGAAAAATGAAGAAATTAGAAGAAAACTAATTTCTTTTTTATTTTCTGTTGACATGTGTATGTAAATACGCATATAATATAAATGTAGGAGATGATGATATGGAAATTAAAAATCCTTTATATCAAAATCAAGGAATTCATGTGATAGCAAGTATATTTACAATAGATAAAGGAGTAGCTAAAGTATTATTAATTAAAAGAAATAATGAACCATATAATGGCATGTGGGCTTTAGTAGGTGGTGCTCTTTATAACAATGAAACTGTTACAGAAGGTATGGAAAGAGAAATAAAAGAAAAAATAGGAATTAAAGTTAATAATTTAGAATTCTGTGAAATTTTCTCTAACCCTGGTAGATCTCCTATTATGAGAATGGTTGCCATAGCGCATATTGGGATAGTTGATATTGATAAAGTTAATATTTTGAAAGAAACATTAAAGACAACTGATGCCGATTGGTTTCCAATAAATAAAATAGGAGAGTTAGCGTATGATCATAATGAAGTTTTAAAAAAATGTATTGAAACTTTAAAAGAAAGAATTATCAATAGTGATATTTTAAAAGGTCTATATCCCGAAGGTTTTACGATTCCAGAAATTCAAACGGTGTATGAAGCTATACTAGAACAAAAATTTGATCGTAGAAATTTTAGGAAAAAGTTAATTAATACTAAATTGATTTATGATACTAATAAAACAAAAACATTTAAAGGTAGTAAACCAGCAAAACTATATAAATTTGTTGATGGAATTCAAAATAAAAATGTATTTTAATACATTTTTATATTCTTGATACAAGCGTAAGAAAATACACAATGAAGGATTTATGATTTATTTGGTAAGACATGGTCTAGATGATGAAAAATACATAGGTGGTTATAGTAATGTAGCATTAACTAAAGAAGGAATATCACAGGTTGAAAGATTAGCCAAGTTTTTAAAAAATAGCAACTATAAGTTTGAAAAAATTGTTTCAAGTGATATTTTAAGAGCAAGACAAACTTCTGAAATTATAGCTAGAGAACTCGGATTAGAAATTGAATTTAACCCGTTATTAAGAGAATTAAATAAAGGAAAACTTAATGGTATGTTAAAGGAAAAGGCTAATACTGAATTTCCTTTATTTATGAAAGGAATCACCATTGAAACAAAATATCCTGATGGAGAATCGATGATTGAATTTTATGAACGGATTAAAGATTCTTTAGAAAGAATACTTAAATTAGATAATAAGTTATTAGTCACGCATAGAGGTGTTATTAATATGCTTTACTATTTACTTAACGATATTAGTGTTGATATGAATAAAGAAAGATTTGGAGTTGAGCATGCAACATTACATGAACTTAATCCAAAAACAAAAATAATTAAAAAGGTAGGTATTTAAAATGGGAAAAATTGTAGCAAAAATTGTTTTAACTGGAGGACCATGCGCTGGTAAAACAAGTGCGTTATCTAAAATAGAAGAAATATTTACAGAAAAAGGTTATAAAGTTTTAGTAGTAGGGGAAAGTGCTACTGAAATAATTAAAGGTGGAATAAGACCTTTTGGAATAAACGCAATTGATATGTACTCTTTTCAAGATATTATATTAATGTATCAATATCAAAAGGAAAAAATATATGAGGAAGCAGTAGCTAAAATGGATGATGATACAAAATGTATAATCGTTTATGATAGAGGAATGAATGATAATAAAGCTTATATAAATCAAAAACAATTTACAGAATTATTAAAAAAACATAATTTAAATGAACTAGAATTATTAGATAATTATGATATGGTTCTTCATCTAGTTACAGCCGCTGATGGAGCAGAAAACTTCTATACATTAGGTAATAACACTGCTAGAACAGAAACAATATCAGAAGCAAGACAACTTGATAATAAAACAGTAAATGCGTGGGCAGGTCATAGCAATCTTAAAATCATTTCTAACGAAGTAAGCTTTGAAGAAAAAATG
>JAFTYN010000034.1 GCA_017461465.1 Bacilli bacterium | reverse complement strand
GGTAGTGGTGATGACAAATATGCAATTATAACTGGTTATACTTGGAATGATCCTAGTTTTTGCCCTATGAATGTTACTATTCCTGCAACACTAGGTGGATATGATGTTAAGTATATAGGAGAAAATGCTTTTGATAGGGAAGGGTTAACTCCTAAACTTACTGGAGTAGATTTTTCTTTGGCTTTAGAATTGCTTCAAATTAAAGAGTCAGCATTTAAATATAATGAAATAAGAGAATTAGACTTAAGTATGCTTAATAAACTAGAAGTTGTTGGTTTTGGATCTTTTAAGGGAAACATAATTGAAGAAGTTGAATTTTCCGATAGTATTACTGATATTAATGGTAGTTCTTTTGCTTATAATAATTTAACTTCGGTAACTTTGCCTGATAATTTAGATTATATAGGTGGAATGGTATTCTATCAAAATAATTTGTCGGGTGAAATAGATTTAACTAACTGTACTAAATTAAATAAAATAGGCGGATATTATAGTGAGTCAGAAAGCACTTATGCAATAGGAACTTTTGAAGAAAATAATATAACTTCAGTAAAACTTCCAAATAGTGTAGAATATATAGGTGATGCTGTTTTTAAAGAAAATCCTTTAAAAACAATAAATATACCAACTAGTTTAATAAGAATTGGTAAGCATGCTTTTCGCAATAATCAACTAGAAAGTACTGTTGTTTTTCCAAATACTTTACTATATATAGGATCGTATGCTTTTGTGAATGCTTTTTCAACAGGTGCTCCTGATTTTACTAATGCATCATCATTAAAATATATATATTCATCTGCTTTTAATAGTTCATTTACGATTGACCATTTAGATTTAAGTGGTTTAAGTAGTTTAATATATATATATGAACATGCTTTTAGAGGTAGTCAAATAAATACAATTGATACAACAGGCATGACGTCATTAAGATGGATAATGCTAGCAGCTTTTGAAGGATGTAATATAACTGGTACATTAGATTTGTCAGATTCAACAGTATTACTAAATTTAGGTGAACATCAAGGTGATAGTTCATATTACGGACCATTTCATAATAATAATTTAACAAAAGTTGTTTTGCCAAATGTTACTGCTAATGAGTATGGTATATATGATAATGTTTTTAAGAATAATAATAATTTATCTGATGTAACTTTAGGTTCTGGTTTAAAACATATAGGTTTAGGAGCTTTTTATAATACAAGTGTTAGTGAAATAACTTTTCCAAGTACATTAAAAAGTTTTAATTCTAATGCATTTAGAGGAGCTAAATTAACAAATGTTGTTCTTCCAGCAGGCATAACTGGTATAGGTTCAAATGTTTTTTATAAATCAAGCAGTTCTAATCCAAATTTAACAACGATTACTAATAATACAACTTATTCCTTTGACTGGTACAAAATAACAGGTCAAGGTTCTACTGATACATGTTCATTTAAAGCAGGCACTTGTGGAACAATTACTATAAATTAAAAAATATGACATTAGTCATATTTTTTTATTCCTTCATATATATTTTGCAATATTTCATTTTTCTGATTATCATTACTATTATTCCATAGTATTTCAAAAAGAACACCTAATCCTGGTAAAACTATTTCATCTTTATCTTTTACTGCTTCCTTAATAGACTCCTTAATATCTTCTAACTTAGCATCTTTAAAGTTTTCTAATATATTTTTTCTAATATCAATATTCATAATATTCCTCCAAATATATTATGTTTATAAATATGATTTTTATACTATATAGTTGTTATCATTATAATTTTTATTACATCCACAACTATTATTGTTATTATTATTTGAAAGTATATTTTCTAATCTTGAAACTCTATTTTCAAGATTAATTATTCTATTTTCAAAATTTGTATTAGGATAAACCATATTATTAGGTATATTTCCCATCATATTTGGATTTTCAATATATCCACCATATACTGGATACATAGGAAAGGCATTTATTTGATTATTTCTATCACAATTCAATTTAAACACTCCTTTTTCTTTCTAATAAAGTATATGCATCTATTTATTTTTGGTGCAAAATGTGTTAAAATCTACCTTGGTGAATTTTATGAGACTTAGAAAAGTGAAAAATGCAAAAGAACAAATAGAAAGCTCTAGTTATGTAATAAGTAATCCTGAAAGTCATAAAGGAAATTTTAATAAACTATTTAATAATGATAATCCTATAAGAATCGAAATAGGTATGGGAAAAGGAACTTTTATCTATAACCATGCTTTAAAAAATCCAAATATCAATTATATAGGTATAGAAAAATTTGATAGTGTTTTAGTTAGAGCAGTTCAAAAACTAGAGGATACTAATATTCCTAACTTAAAATTAATAAGAATGGATGCTTTAGATATTGATAAAGTTTTTAATAAAGAAATAGATACTATATATCTTAATTTTTCAGATCCTTGGCCAAAGAATAGACATGAACTTAGAAGACTTACTAGTCCTGTTTTTCTAGCTAAATATGATAGTGTATTTAAGAAAGATAAAGTAATAAATCAAAAGACTGATAATAGACATTTATTTGAATATTCTTTAGTGTCACTAGTAAATTATGGATATAAATTAGAAAAGATTTCATTAGATTTATATAAAGAGGAAGAATTACTAAAAGATAATATTCCTACAGAGTATGAAACTAGATTTGCTTCTAATGGCGATACTATTTATATGGCAGAATTTAGATTACAGTAAATTAACATGTAAACTTAAGAAAAGCTATTGAAAAATAGTTTTTTTTGGTATAATAATGTTGTAGAAGGTGCAATATGAAGAGAATAGGAAAGTTAATGATAATGCTTTTATGTGTTTTTCTTCTTTCAGGATGTACAATAGTAAGAATTAATACTGATAAAATAGATACTATTATTAATGTTGTATTATCAAAAAATAATAATCTATATAATACTATTGGTAAGGGATATAAGTACTATAAACCAAGAGGTGTTATTAATGTCGATGTAAGTGAATATAATGAAAAATTATATTCAAATGGTGATTATTATTACCTATATGTAGATATAAATAGTTATTATTATAAGAAAGATTTTACTTATGAAGAAAATAAAGAAAGCTATTATTCAAGTTACATAGATATAAATGATAAAAAAGGATATCTTGAAATTAATAAGCAAGAAAATGGATATTACTTAATAGAATTTTTATATAATTATTCAAAAATAGAAGCTTTAGTAGTAAAAGAAGATATTAATGATGTGGTACTTAATGCGACATATATTTTATCTACAATCAAGTATAATAGTAATGTAATTAAGCTTATGCTTGATGAAGACTATTTTAAAAATAAAGATGAAAGATATGATTTATTTGAACCAAAAGTAGAAAGTAATAACTTTGTTAAAGTTGAATAAGAAGGGTGAGACAAATGGGTTTTTTAGATAAAGTAAAAAATATGTTCATCGAAGAACTTGACGATGAAGATGTAATAAAAAAAGAAGTTATCCAAGTTAAAATTCCACAACCTGAAGAGCCAAAGGTAAAGATGGTTGAAGAAGAGGAAAAAGAAGAAGTAAAGGTTAGTCCTAAAGTTTATGAAGAAGATCTAGAAGATGAAACAGAAGAAGAAGTTGTATATACTAGACCTGAACCAGAAATTTCTTATAAAAAAGTAGAAACTATAGAACCTATTAAGCAAACTCTTCCTAAATATTTTGATGATGAAGATTTTGAAATGGGAAATGCAAGATATGAAGAACCTGCAGTTGTTAAAAAAGAGTATACTTACACTAGAACAGAAACTACTGTAGTTACTCCAAATATTACAGGTTACGGTGTAAAAAAAGAAGGAGCTAAAAAAACATTTACTCCTACACCAATTATTTCTCCAGTATATGGAGTACTTAATAAGAACTATCGTAAGGATGAAATAACAACTAAGAAAAGGCCGAGAACTATTTATAGTGAATTTGATAAAGTTAGTGTTGAAGACATTAGAAAGAAAGCATACGGAACTTTAGAAGATGAACTAGAAAGTACTTTAAGTCATGAGACATATATTTATGATGAAAAAGCAGATGAAATTATTGATGATAGTTTAAATTATAGTGAGCAACCAATTGATATATTTGGTGAACTTGAAAGAAAAGATGCTTTAGATGATTTTTTAAGTGATTTTGCTACACCAGATGATTTTTACAAGGACGATACTGAAAGTGGAGCATTAATTGAAGATGAATTAAATAAAGATTATGACAAATATGATGCTGAAATGACAAAAAGCCGTACTAAAGAATTTAGTGAGTCTGATTTATTTAATTTGATTGATTCTATGTATTCTAAAAGGGATGGTGAATAATAATGGAAACTTTAAATGAAATATTTCCAGTAATATTATATGGTTTATTGATTATACTAGTAATAGCTTTAATTGTTTTAGTTATAAGATTAATTAAAACTTTAGGTAAAGTAGATGCTGTTGTAGATGATGTTAATGGTAAGGTTAAAAAATTAGATGGTGTATTTAATATTGTTGATTCTACAGCTGATGCATTAAGTAGTTTTGGAGATAAGTTTTCATACTTAATTTCTAATGCGATAAATACTTTATTTATGAAAAAAAGTAAAAAGAAAAAGACAGAAACAGAAGAGGAGGATTTTTAATATGACTAAGAAAAAAGGTGGATTTTTTAAATTTTTAGCAGGTATAGGAATTGGAGCTGCTGCAGGTGTATTATTAGCTCCTAAAGCTGGTTCAGAAACAAGAAAAGAGTTAAAAGCACAATTTGAAAAGATGCTTGAAGAATTAAAAAACGTTGATGTTGATGAAGTTAAGGAAAATGTAGAAGCTAAAGTATTTGAAATTAAAGAATCTTTAGCAGATCTAGATAAAGAAAAAGTATTAAAAGTTGCTAAAAAGAAAGCTAAAGAAATTCAAGATATGGCTGAAGAATTAGTTAATTATGCTGTTGAAAAAGGAACACCTGTTTTAGAAGAAACAGCAAATAATGTTAAAGAAAAAGCTATTGAAGTAACTAAAGAAGTTTTAGAAAAATTAGAAAACACAAAAGAAGAAAAATAACATACTATATGTATGTTTTTTTCTCATAATTGATATATTAAGTAATTTATAGTATAATGTCATTATTGAGGTGAAATATAAGATGAAATATTTTAAGAAACATAAAGTAGAGCTTATATGTTTAATTATTTTTATTGTGCTTCTACTTGGATGTTTAGGTGTATTTTTAATGCTATGGTTTGGTGGCTCAGGGGAAGTTTATGGTAATCGTTTAGAAGGAATAGAAAAAGTTCCTGTAAGTGAAGGTTATCTTAATGATATAGAGAAAGCTTTAAAAGAAAATGCTAGTGTTACTAAAGTTAGTTCACACATTGAAGGTAGATTGATTAACTTTATGATAACTGTTAATGATGATACTAGTATAAGTAGTAGTAAGGAACTTTCAAAGATTGTTAAAGATAATTTTACAGAAAGTGAACTTAAGTTTTATGATATTCAAGTATATGTACTAGATTCGGGAGCTAATGAAACTTCGACATATCCTATCATAGGATATAAACATAAAACAACTGAAGATTTCGTTTGGTCTAATAATAGTTAGTAAGGTGGTAGTATGAAGAAGAAACGAAATATTATTATAATAATAGCGATGGTATTAATATTAGCTATAACAGGTGTTTTATATTTTGTATTCACTAATCAAGATAAAGATTCAACGCTTACTTTAGTAGAAAAGCAATGGATTGAGAGTAATAAAAATAAAGTTATAGATTTTGGAATAGTAAATAATATAGCTATTTTAAATAATTCTGGAGAAGGATTATTATTTGATTTTTTTGAAGCTATTGAAGAAGATACAGGTTTAGAATTTAATAAAATATCATATGAATATGGTGAAGCTGTAAATGAAGAATATGCTTTTAAAGTAGTTGATAAATTAGACAAGGATGATATTTTAGTATATAGTGATAATTACGCTGTTATATCTAAAAAGAAAGTAAAATATAATAGTTTAAATGAAATTAGTCATGCTAGAGTAGGTGTTCTTGAAAAAAATCTAGAAAATATTAATAAATATTTAGCGTGTGATGATTTATCATATACTCCATATGAAAATATTGAAGATTTATTAATTTCTTATAAAGAAGAAAAATCAGAACTAGATTTTATAGTCCTTCCCAAAATAATTTATTTAAGTATGGAAGATTTATATAAAGATTTATATATAAATTATAATATTGATGAACTAAAGGATAACTATGTTATTTCTTTAGGAGATACTAAAAAGTTAAATAATATTTTAGATAAGTATTATAAAAAATGGAGTAGTGAAAACTATGATAGTATTTATGCTAATGAATTTACTAATACTTACTTTAGAATAAGTGATACTGAAAAACAATCTGAAGTTAAGTTTAAAAGTAAGAGATATATTTATGGTTTTGTTGAAAATGCCCCATTTGAGATTGAAGTAAATGGTAAATTAGTTGGTATTAATAGTGCTATTATTAAAAGTTTTTCTGATATCGCTAATGTGGAAGTGACTTTCCAAAGTTATCCTAGTGTAGACCGTTTAAGAGAAGCATTTAGTAATGGTAAAATAGATTTTTATTTTGATAAATATAATAAAGCAAAATATGATTTAGATACTTATTTAACTGTTTCACCATATGATGAACAAATTGTTGTTGTATCTAAATATGGTAATAATATTAATGTTAATTCAGCTAATTCCTTAACTGGAGAAAGTGTTTTAACTTTAAAGAATACAAAGATTGAAGCTGAACTTGAAAAAGTTAAAGCTAATATCAAAAGTTATGACAGATTAGAAGATTTAATGGCAAATATGAATGATAATAGTGTTGTAGTAATTGATGAAGCTACTTATAATTTTTATAAAGAAAGTAATTTTAGAGATTATAAAGTGGATGCACGTTATGCATTAAATGGTAATTATGAATATATGATTAGAGATATTAATAATAATGAAGTATTTGAAAAATATTTTGATTTCTATTTAAGATTTATTAATGAAAAATCTTTAATTAATACAGGATACTATAATGCATTAAATGCTACTTCTACAAGTGGATTATTAAAGACTATTGTAACTAGTATTTG
>JAFTYN010000033.1 GCA_017461465.1 Bacilli bacterium | reverse complement strand
TGATTCTTCACCTGAAAATAACATTCTACCTAAGAAACCTCTTACAAAAGATTCTTCTTTTATTTCTGAATATCCTCTTAACCATTCAATTAAATTAACATTAGTTTCAAAATATTTATCATGATTCTTCTCATAATATGCTATTTTAACCGTTGAACCAATTTTTATAGTTCCACTATCTGGTTTAATATTACCTGAAATAATGTTTAATAATGCTGTTTTAGCTATTTCATTAACTCCGATTAATGCTATTTTATCTTCAGCTCTAAGTGTTAAATTAAAGTTTTTAAGTATCTCTTTACCATCTATAGAATAATTAATATTTTCTAAACTAATTACTTCTTTTCCTAATCTCTTATCTATATCAAAATTAATATATGGATATTTACGATTAGAAGCTTTTATTTCAGCAAGTTCTATTTTTTAAAGCGATTTCTTTCTAGATGTTGCTTGCTTTGATTTTGAAGCATTAGCGCTAAAACGTCTAATAAATTCTTCAAGTTCTTTAATCTTTTCTTCTTTTTTCTTGTTAGAATCTCTCATTTGTTTTTGAATTAATTGACTTGATTCATACCAAAAATCATAATTACCTACAAATAGAGTTACTTTTCCATAATCAATATCTACCATATGTGTACAAACTTTATTTAAGAAATGTCTATCATGTGATACTACAAGTACAGTATTTTTAAAGTTTATTAAAAATTCTTCTAACCATAGAATACTTTTACTATCTAATCCGTTAGTAGGTTCATCTAAAAGTAGAATATCAGGATTACCAAATAATGCTCTTGCAAGTAATACTTTAACCTTATCACTATCTTTTAGTTCTCCCATTTTTAGTTCAAGTTTTTCCAACTTAATTCCTAGACCATCAAGTAACTGTGAAGCATCACTTTCAGCTTGCCATCCGTTTAAAGCAGCAAATTCTTCTTCTAACTCTCCTACTCTCATTCCATCTTCCATTGTAAAATCTGGTTTCATATAAAGAGCTTCTTTTTCTTTCATAATACTATATAATTTAGAATCACCCATTATAACAGTTTCAAGTACTGTAAATTCATCAAATTCATTGTGATTTTGTCTTAATACTGAGATTCTTTCATTTTTTCCTAGTATTACTTCTCCTTTAGTTGAATCTATTTCACCACTTAATATTTTTAAAAAAGTGGATTTACCCGCTCCATTAGCACCAATAATACCATAACAATTGTCATCTTTAAATTCTATATTTACATTTTCAAATAGTGTTCTTGTATTAAATCTAAGTCCAATATTTACTGTTTTTAACATTTAATCACTTCCCAACTTGTAATAGTTTATCATAAATAATGACAAATTCAAAGAAAAAGAACTATATTACATAGTTCTTAAATATTCATCCTTAGTAATTGAATAATAAACTTCTCCAACTCTCTCTTTCGTAACTTTATCAATAATTCTACTTCTTAATGTTGCTTCATATGTCATTCCAGACTTTAACATTACTTTACCACTTGCAAGATTATTTTCATAATGTTTAGCCATAATAACTTCTACACCTACTTCATCAAAAAGAAAAGATATAACTTTCTTAAAAGCTTCTGTTGCATATCCTTTTCTCCATGATACTTTGCTATAACAATGACCAAGTTCAAATACTTTATTAGAAATATCTTTTTTTACAACATCTATAGTACCTATTGGTTCATTATTATCTTTTAAAATAACTATCCATCTATATGTATGCTCATTATTATAGTCATTTACCCACATATCAAGTAATTCTTTAGTTACTTCAATTTTGCCATGGGGTTCCCAAGGTAAGTATCTAGTTACCTCCTCATCATTACACCAATTATTAAACATTTTTTCTGCATCATTTAATTCTAGTCTTCTTAAAATAAGTCTATCTGTTTCTAACTTAATTGTTCCTATATTATTCATAAACTTCCTCTTTTCTACAGTCTTCTATAAACTCATTAAATTTAATTATTTTTTCAATCTCTTTTATTTCTTTTGGAATATTATCAAATGTTCCTACTATCTTAAACATATCATATTCAAGTTCCCAGTGTTTTTTTCTTTCTTCTTCTTTATCCGTATAATAATTATTCTTTAATTCATTTAATTTTATTTTTTTCAATTTTTCAAATATTTTATTAATATCATTTTCTTTAGAATTCTTTATAATATCTTTTGTTTCAAAATTTTCTTTATTAACAAAATAAGTATATTTACTTATATTAATGCCTATTTCTTCTTTTATCTTAGGATCATAACTTTTTAATAAATGAATACTTGCTAATAAAGGCATATTACTTTCTTCATCATATGAATTATAAATAGTATATTTTAGTGAATGCATACATACCTCCTAGTTAAGTTATATTATAACATAAAAAGCAAACAATTAAGTTTGCTTATTTAATCATTTCTAATATTTCTTCTTTTGATTTTAATCCTACTGAAACTAATTCTTTTTTGCCTTCTTTAAATACAATTAAAGTTGGAATTGACATAACTTTGTATTCTATAGCAAGAGCTTGATTTTCATCAACATTAACCTTACATATTTTAATATCTGTTTCATTTGATATTTCTTCTAAAACAGGTGATAACATCTTACATGGACCACACCAATCTGCATAAAAATCTACTAAAACAGTTCCTTTATAATCTAATACTTCTTCTTTGAAATTATTATTAATTACTATCATTTTTTATCACTTCTTTCTATATATTCTATTGCGTTTATAGCTGCTGTAGCACCATCTGATGCTGCTGTTACTAATTGTCTTACTTTTTTAGTCCTAAAATCTCCTGCTACATAAATTCCATCTATATTAGTCTTACAATCTTCATTTGCTATAGCATACCCTTTTTCATCTAGATCAATAATATCTATATATGAATTATTTGGTATCTGTCCTATTGCTAAGAATAAACCATCTATTTGTAATTCTTTTTCTTCATTATTTGTATTTATAATAATACTTTCTAATAACTCATTACCATTTATTTTAACTACATTTGAGTTAAGAATAAATTCAACATTCTCTTTTTTATTAAGTATATCTTGAAGTATTTTTTCTCCTCTAAAAGCAGTTCTTCTATGAATGATGTAAACTTTTTTACAAATATTTGACAAGAATATAGCATCTTCTAAAGCAGTATTACCTCCACCTACAACTGCAACTACTTTATCCTTAAAGAAATTACCATCACATGTAGCACAGTAAGAAATACCTCGTCCAATAAAGGAATCTACTCCATCGATTTCTAATGTTCTATTAGATAATCCTGTTGCAATAATAATACTTTTCGCTTGATATTTTCCTCTATTAGTTGTTACTTCTTTATCCTTTGTCAAATTTACAACAGTTTCATATTTTAACTCTGCACCAAAGTTTTTAGCTTGATTATATAAGTTATTTGAAAATTCAAAACCTGATATTTTACTTATAGCAGGATAATTTTCTACTTCCTTTGAATTAACTATTTGTCCACCATATACATTTTTTTCAAGTATTAATACTTTTTTACCAGCACGTCCTAGATATATTGCTGCGGTAAGCCCTGCTGGACCTGCTCCTATTATTATAACGTCGTACACTTTATCACCTACAAATCTATTTCTTCATTTGGTCTAATTACTAATTTATTAATTCCATTAAATTTTTTTGCTATTTCTTCACTAAATAAATGATCTGGATAAGTATGCATAGGTACTGAATGTTTAGCATTAATTATGTTGGCACATAAGCTTGCTTCACTAGCGTCCATATTAAATATTCCATCGCATGGTAGGAAAGCATAATCAATATCTTTAATATTATGCATTTCTTCAGTCTTACTTGTATCTCCTGCGAAATATAATCTTATACCATCTATATTAAGAATATATCCAACACACTCATTAATTTTATGATTTTTATTATAAGCAGGAACTGGATTTATATCTACTCCATAAATATTAGTATTAACATAAGTTCCTTCTTTTATAGCATCCATATTTTGAAAAACTATCGTACTATCTTTATGGGGCATTTTATTAATTGCATTATGATCATAATGCTGATGTGTCACTAATACTAAATCAGCTTCTTTATCATAATGCGATCCCATATATGGATCTATATATATTATTTTACCTTCATTAGTAGTTATTCTATAACTAGCATGACCTTGATATAATAATTTAGTCATACTATTTTACCTCACTTATATTTCCATTTAAAATAATAGGAGAAAAACCTTCTATTTCATCAAATAACATTCCTTCTGGAATATCATTATATAAATAAATCTTTTTATTAAATCTAAAAGCATCATACATTTCTAGAAAAGTTGCTCCACCAATATAATTTTTATATACTTTTCCATCTTTTTCTTTATCAAAATTAAGTACTAAAACAGCATCCATATTACTAATTAAATCTTCACTTCGTTTAAACATCTTTGCTTTAAATTCAGCATGCTTTTCTTTACCTAGTTTTCTCATTTTATCTTCAACACTAGGGTCATCATAACAATTAGGCATAAAAACTTCATGATTGTTATTTTTAAGTTCTTCTTCTATTTTAGGTATATTACCATAAAAATTTTTACTACATATTAAAAGTATTTTCATATTATCACCCATTTAATTATAACATAAAGATTATTTTTTAAATAGATTCTTAATCCTATTAAGAGTAGATACAAAAAGATTCTTTATTCTTTGTATGATAGATTCTTTTTTTACTTCTTTTTTTGGATAATATATTATCCAACCTTCTAATGATGCTATCCATTTATCTTTTTCTATTTCATACCAAGTATAAACATCATCTTTAAAAGTATTTAGTACATTAAATATTCCTTCTTTACAAAAACCTATTATTTCTGCATTAAGATTTGGATTTGTTCTTACTCTTAAATCAGTTACTATTACTTCAACTTGATTTATATTTTCATCTCTTATAACTACATCAGGAAGTGATGCATAAGCATCAATAGGAATCTCTTTAAAATTAATACCATTTAAATTAATAACATTATTATAATTACTGTCTATATAAAATACATCTTCAAATTTCAAAGAATTAGGAAGAACCCATTCATTGTAACTATTTTTAACCCAAGTACTTTGAAGTCCTTTAGCTACTACTATATCTAAATGTTCATTTCCTATATATGTTCCATCATAACCTTGTTTTACTATGTTTTCTCCCCTTTTATAAGTTTTACCTATTAAATCACTACTAAAGTCCCAATCATTAATATGTCCCACTAAAAGAGTAAAATAATCATAATCTCCATTTGCAAAATACACTTTTTCTTTTGACCAGATAAAGATTTGGTTAAGAACACTTTCATTATAAAAACCATTCATTTTTATTACTTCTACATCACATGGTGCCATTAAATAAAGATTTTCATATGCTATATCTATTGGATATGATTTGATTCCATTGGTTGAATTAGTTTGTCTATAATGACTTATTCCATCATAGTTTTGTGTAATGTTTATATTTCTAGCAGGAAAAACAGCATAATTCTTAAGCATAAATCCTCCTTTCTAGTATATTAAATTCATTTTTTATAAAAATTAATAATTAAGTACACTAAAAAAAGAAGATATTATCTTCTCTAATTTAAATCTAAAAACGGTTCATAATCTCCATCTTCATCTTTTATATTACATGCTGAATACATTTTGTTATCATCCATAACTAATAATAAATCAGTAGTACGATGTGAATTTTCTTCATTACTATAATAAGTTTTAAATGATATACCAGGTCTATTTAAATCAAATTCTCTTTGTAAATATCTACTCTCACTAACGCAGTTTCCTTCTTTTAATTTATATACCATAAATTCATCAAAAGAATTAGCCATAAGAAAACCAACTGTTTTTGAGTCATAATCTAACATAATAGTACTTTTAGTAAACTTAGTTCCCTTTATACCATGTACAACAATTGTAGATTCATCATATGTAATAAATTCATCTCCATTTTTAATCATATGATTTAAATGATATTTTTCATCTAAATCAAAACTTTTAATAATAAAAAACACAATAGATATTATAATAATAGATACCATAAGTACTACCATACCAGTATTTTCTTTCAATGTTTTTCTTACTTTTTCTTTATTACTCTTTATAAATTTAATAAATAATATTATTAATCTTAGTACTATTAATAATACTATCGCTAGAATCATTATAATTGATTCAAAGATATATTCAATACCATTTAAAAAGCATGGTCCAAATAAACTTCCACCAGCACTAGAATCACAATAATGTAATATACCAATATCTACTAATTTAAGAGTGAATAAACCTCCTAAAATAGAAAATACTCCCCAGTTAATCGTAAAGAATATGTATAAAGGTAAAGGATTTACATTTAACTTTTTAGTTATTTTCTTTTCAAATATTAATATTAAAATGATTGATACAAAAAGTAAAACTATAGATGATAGACACGCTAAACCTTCTGCTAAGTCTTGTGATATTATCTTTGATTCATCAAAAAATATAAATACTCCCCAAAAGAAAATTTGTGCTATAACACTAAATAATAAAGACCATAAATAGGTCATACCTAATCTTTTATTCATACAACACCTCTATTATCAGTATTATATCATAAAAAAATAAGCATATTTGCTTATTATAAAAAAGTCTTTAAATTTTCTACTGCTGCTTCTTGCATCTCTACATATTCTTCAATTATTTTTTCTACTTCCTTATCAGTATCTTTATGGTTAAGTAGTTTTCTACCTTCAATAATTCCCATATTAGTACCTTGCATTAATA
>JAFTYN010000032.1 GCA_017461465.1 Bacilli bacterium | reverse complement strand
TATTCTAACGTTATTTTATATGGTCTTCTTACATGACCAAAGTTATCTAAGCAGCTTGCACATGCTTCCCAGTAATCAGTTAATCCTTCACGTTTTAAAATAACTGGATTAATTAAAACTCTACCTTCATTATAGCTATTATCTTCATCAGTACTGGTGTTATTTTGCATTTTATTAATTATATCTATATTAGTATTTTTTAAATATATTAGTCTTTTAGGTATTCCAAGTTGTACAGCTGCCATTGCCATGACTGAATTATTTTTACAGTATTCTTCTAGAACTTTAATATCATTTATAAGCTCTTTATCATTTTTTATATCTACTTCTTTTGAAACTTGTCTTAAAAATTTTTCATCGTCATTAATTGTTATTGCTTTCATTTTTCCTCCAAGTATGTATTCATTTTTTTATCGATTAGTGGAATTCTTGTATCTAGAAAACTACTTATTTGATTATAATCATATCCACGTAGTTCATACCATCTTTCTTTTTCCTTTTGAATTGAAGTTTCTGGTATTAATTTAGAAAAATCTTCAAATTTATTCAAAATATAATCTTTGGTAAAAATATCTTTTCTAAGTTCAAAATATCTATTTGCAATTTCTTTTTTGAAATTATCTCTAAATTTTATAAAGAATAAATTACCCTTAAAATAAGTTTCTATATCTGTAGTATATCTATGTGTTCTTAATCCAGTCCAGTTAGTTCCCCATGATATATCTAAATCATAGTGGGTAGGATACCAAATATTACCATCATATGTAACCATAATTATATTTCTATCTACATTATCTATAAGCATAGCCATTTCTAATAAAACATAATAGTTTAAAGTAGCATCTAGATTAAAGTATTTTTCAAAATTAGTTTTAAATTCTTCATTATTACTATCAATTATAAATTTTAATACTCTGTTGAATTTATTTATACTTTGTTCGTAACCGGCTTCAAACTCCCAATCAGTATTTACATCATATGAATCATAAGCTGAATAATTTTCTCCTTCAGGTTCTTTAGGCATTATTGCAATATGATTTATATTATTTTTATCAAGCCCTAAAAGCCATTCATCTTTAGGAATATTCCAAGTATATAAGCCAAGAAATTCATTGTTATTATAAACTTCAACAGGGAAACCATCAATTACTCCATAGTTTGGCGTATTTTCAAATAAATTATATTTTTTCTGTATATCAGCACTTAAACTTGCAGTAACTATATTTCTAGCGTGTGTTTGATCAATAAAATTAGCTTTTAAACAGTATTTATATTCGTTTCCCCAACCAGTATCTACTTTATATTTTTCTTCTCTATTTTCATCACTATAAAGTTTAATATTATAATTTTTTTTCTTAAATCTTAATGAAGAATTTCCTTGCCATTTTATAGTGGCATAACTTTCAAATTCTAATTCTTCACTTACATATTTAAGTGTTATATTTTTTATGTCATCCTTTTCTTTTATTTCTAGAGTATCTCCTTCTATATATATGCGAGGGATACTAGTATCTATATTTATAGGAGTATCTTTTTCTTCTTCTTTTATTTCTTTATTTGGAATAAGTGATATAAAAATAATTACTATAGTAACTATAATTATTAAATAAATTAATTTCTTTTTCATATTCTACCTCTTTATTATATGTTATCATAAAAACTTATATCTTGTTAATACTACTAGGGGTGATAATATGAAAAAAATACTTATAACAGGAGCTAGAAGTGGTATAGCTAGAGCTCTTATAGAAAGATTAAAGAAAAAAGATTATATAATTTATGCTAGTACGCATACAAATAAGGAAGCTAATATATTAAAAAGAATATATAAAGATTATGATAATGTTATTCCTTTTAAATTAGATATGAAAGATACCGAAGATATTAAAGCTATTAATAGTTTAGAAATAGATATATTATTTTGTAATGCTTCTATGAATAATGCAGGTAATTTAATTGAAATGGATATTGATAAATTAAAAGAAAATTATGAAGTTAATGTTTTTGGAACAATGACACTAATACAATATTTTTTAAAAAACAATATCAATAAGAATGGAAAAGTAATAATTATGTCTTCTTTATCAGGAATTATTCCTTTAAAATTTATAGGTGGTTATTCTTCTACTAAAGCTAGTTTAATTAAAATAGCAGAAACATTAAAAATGGAACTTTCTATGCTAGGTTCTGAAATAAAAGTTTGCTTAATTGAACCAGGTTTATACTATACAGGTTTTAATGAATACATGTTCATGCAAAAAAGTTCTAAATCTAGTTATTTTGATAAAGTTATTAATATTATGAAATTAGAAGAATATGTTATTTCAAATATACTATCTAAAAGAAATTTAGATAGTATAGTTAATAAAATTGAAAGCGCTATTAGAAGTAATAATCCTAGGTTTATTTATAGGGCACCTTTTATAGATGTATTAGTTTCAAAATTATATAGTATAGTAAAAGGTTAAATTAGGATTTTTATAAATATTTTGTTATAATGTTTTTATGGAGTAGTAGAGGTGATATTATGTCAATTTTAAAAGTTAAGGAATATTTTAAAAAGTATAATATGGAAGATAAGGTACTTGAGTTTAATGATTCATGTGCAACTGTATCAAAGGCTGCTAGTACTCTTGGTATAGAAGAAGCTAGAATTGCTAAAACATTATCTTTTAAACTTAAGGATAAATATATT
>JAFTYN010000031.1 GCA_017461465.1 Bacilli bacterium | reverse complement strand
AGAACTAATAAAAAAAGGTCGTGAAGAAAAGAATCTTTCTATGAGACAATTAGCCGAACTTGCAAAAGTAAGTCATTCAGATATATCAAGAATTGAATCAGGAGAAAGAGAGGTTCCTAATCCTAAAATATTAAGAAAAATTAGTCAACATATCGGAATAAATTATAATGATTTAATGTATGCTGCAGGTTTAGGTTTTCAAGTCACAGATTTAAATCCTTTTTTGAAAAGTTATTATAAAAGTCTTAAAGGAGAAGAAATACAAGAAGCACTTGCTAATACTTCAGGAAGCATAAGAACTTGGGAAAAACTAATTAAATCTTTTGAAGAAAAATTAAAAGATGAAAATTTATCACCACAAGAAAGAGAAATAATGGAACAAACAGTAGAAGATACAGAATATCAAATTAAAACTGCTAAAGAAATTGAAAGATTACTATTAAATACTAATGTAGATGACTTTAGAGAAAGGGAGAAAGATAAAAATGAAGAAGATAATAGATAAAATTACTTATAAAATTATTCATGTTGATGATAAAGTAATAAATACAATAACTATTATTGTAGATATATTAACAGCAATAATATTTACTTTAACATTAATATTAAGAACTAATTTAATGTATGGATTATATTGGATAGCTATAATATTATTCTTAATTGTTGATGTAGTATCAATTATGCATTGGGATGTAGATGGTTTAAAATCTGAAAAAAATGAAACTGATAAAATGATAAGGGGATTTAGAGATGCAACTGCAATAACAATCATATTAAGTGGTCTTGGATTTCTAGCTGTTATATTTTTAAGAGAAATAAATGAAAACATAACCCAAAATATTTATATAATTATTGCATTATTTTGTTTATTAGCGATTACACAATTATTTAATAGATTAATGATATATTCTAATATAAAACATACTTCAAAATTTGCAAAAGAATTTTATATAAAAAATAATAAAGAAAAATAAAAAATGACAGAATGACAGGAGTTTATGGGTACCCACTTTTATCTGTCATTCCGTCATAAAAAATAGTATGATCTAAATTTTCATACTATTTTTTTGTTTTTCCACATAATTCATTTATAGAGATTTTAAATTCTTTAGCAAATTTATATAAGTTTTCTGTCGATATATAAACTCTACCTTTTTCATATTTAACTATACAACTTTGAGTAACATTAAGAATATCTGCTATATTTTCTTGTGATAAATTATTTTTCTTTCTAATTTCTTTCATATTATTAGCAAGAACTTGTAAATCTAAACCTTTAATTAAATTCTTACTAGTCTTATTTAAAGCATAATCTAAAGTAATATTAAAATAATCTGCAAAGTCACATAAAAGTTTTAAAGGAATAACACTTATACCTAGTTCCCACATTGAATAAGTAGAACGAGGTAAACCAAGTATTTGTGACATTGTTTCTTGATTTATATCATTATCTTCTTTAATATCTTTTAATCTTTGAAAATCTATCATAGCTACCACCTATAATAATTTTCCCATTTAAAATAAAAATATTAAGAATTTGCTTATTTAAAGACTGTTTTTGCTGATTTGTGTTATAATTTAATTGCAGTAAAAATAAAACTATTGAAAGAAAAATTTAAATGCAAAGAGATTACTTGAATAAAGATACAATACAAATAAAGCGAATGAAGAAACATTTGCTATTGTGGATCTATAGTTGCAGTGGTGAAGTATATAAATTATTAAGTTTAGAAGTATTACATAGACTTATTAAAAAAATAAAAAAAGGTACTATAAAATTAAATTCTAAATTACTTTATGAAAAAAATGAAATTACTTTAGAAGAAAATCTTATATCTATATTAGATAAGTATATAGGTTATGTTAGGGATACGTATACAATAAATCATAATGAACTTCTAATTATATTAGAACAAACTTTAAAAAATAACTATAATAAAGAACTATTTGTTGTTGCCGATTTTCATGAATGTCCAGAAATATTTTTGAATGGTTTTAAGAAAATGTTTTTAGCAAATTTAGTTTATAATACTCGCTATTATGCTAAACAAGACACAAATAATATTTATCATTCATTACAAAAAGCAAATTTATTTTTAGAATCAAAAAGTTTAAGCAATTCTAAAGATATTAAAGAAATAGAAAAATTTTATATTAAGGTAATAAGTAATCGCAAAAGTAATTTATATAATATATTTTTGCCACATAGTGAAATTGATAAAAAACAGTTACCTTTTTATTTTCATCAAGTGGATTGGATCTATGATGATTATTATAAAAAATATGATTCTATTTTTGAAGGTTAAAATAGTTAATTATAGAAATTTATGATAAAATATTATTATGTAGATTTATTGGT
>JAFTYN010000007.1 GCA_017461465.1 Bacilli bacterium | reverse complement strand
TTAATGTACTTAAAAAAAGAACCTGATAGAATAACTGATGATGATATATTTTTGTATTTAAAATATCTTGATAAAGAAAATTTAAATAGTAAAACAATATCTAGGAATATTTCATCATTGAAAACCTTTTTTAAGTATATGAATATTACTAATAAAATGAATTATAACCCTATGGATAGAATAGAGTTACCTAAAATAACAAAATCTATACCTGATGTTCTGACAATTGAGGAAATAGATTTACTTATGGATATTAATGTAAATGATGCTTACTCTGCTCGCAATAAAGCAATGCTAGAACTAATATATGGAGCAGGTTTAAGAGTTAGCGAACTTGTTAATTTAAATATAAATGATATCGATTTAGAAGAAGATTTAGTTAGAATGATAGGGAAGGGGAATAAAGAAAGAATAGTTCCTATTGGTGATTATGCCCATGATGCTATAACTATTTATTTAAATGAATATCGAAACAAGTTAGTTAAAACTGGTAAAGTTTGTGATAAGCTTTTTTTAAACAATCATGGCACAGGAATGACAAGACAAGCTTTTTTTAAAATACTTAATAAAATAGCTTTAGAAAAAGGTATAAAAAAAGATATATCACCACATACTTTAAGACATTCTTTCGCTTCTCATTTACTTGATAATGGAGCAGATTTAAAAAGTATTCAAGAAATGCTTGGACATTCTAATTTAGCTACTACTGGGATTTATACTCATGTTGCTACAAATAAATTAAGAGAAAACTATGATGATGCTCATCCACATAGTTAGGAGGAATATTATGTTTAATTTTTTTAAAAAGAAGAAAATGACTTATGATTACAAAAGAATATTTTTAATAATACTAGATAGTGTTGGTACTGGTGAAGCTAAAGATGCTGCTAATTTTGGAGATGTAGGTGCTCACACTTTAAAACATGTTATTGATAATACAGAACATCAATATAAAAATTTAGCAAAATTTGGACTATTTAATGTAGTAAATAATACTAATTTTCCTACAATGGGTTATTTTACTAAAGCATGCCCTATTTCAAATGGTAAAGATACTTTAACCGGGCATCTAGAACTAATGGGTCTTATTACTAAAGTTCCTTTTAGAACTTTTACAGCTACTGGGTTTCCTGAAGAATTAATAAAAAAATTAGAAGAAGAAACTGGTAGAAAAATAATAGGAAACTGTAATGCTTCAGGTACTGAGATCATTGAAAGATTAGGAAAAGAACATATGGATACAGGAAGTATAATTGTATATACTTCAGCAGATTCAGTTCTTCAAGTAGCAGCTCACGAAAATGTTGTTCCTTTAGATGAATTATATAATATATGTGAAATAGCTAGAAAACTTACTTTAAAAGACGAATGGAAAGTTGGAAGAATAATAGCTAGACCTTTTATAGGTGAACCTGGTAATTTTACTAGAACTGGTAACAGAAGAGATTATGCTTTAGATCCAGCTGGAAAAACAGTATTAGATAATTTAAAAGAATCTAATTATAATGTTATTAGTGTTGGGAAAATAAATGATATATTTAATGGAAAAGGTATAACTAATAATAATCATACTAATGATAATACTGATGGTATTAGAACATTAATTAAAAAGATGCATGAAGAATTTACAGGCTTATGCTTTGTAAATTTAAATGATTTTGATAGTAAATATGGTCATAGAAGAAATGTAAAAGGTTATGGAGACGCTTTAAGAGAATTTGATGAAGCTATTCCTCATATACTTGCCAAATTAAATGAAGATGATTTACTAATAATAACAGCAGATCATGGTAATGATCCTACATTTAAAGGTACTGATCATACTAGAGAAAATGTTCCAGTATTTGTTTATTCTAATAGAATTAAAAAGCCAGGAAAACTAGATGAATTATCTACTTTTGCTGATATAGGTGCTACCATAGCAGATAACTTTAATGTTGATTCTCCATATGGCGAAAGCTTTTTAGATAAATTAAAATAGCCTTATATAAATATATAAGGCTTTTATGTTATAATTAAAGAGGTGATTTTATGAATAAAATTATTGTAATTGGTGGTGGTGCATCTGGTTTAGTAGCTGCCATTAATGCTAAAAATGATAACAATGAAGTAATAATTTTAGAAAAAAATAGTGTATGCGGTAAAAAAATACTAGTAACAGGAGCAGGTAAGTGTAATTATTTTAATGAAGATTTAAGTACCAAATATTATTCTGGTTTAGACATTACTAATTTAGATAAAATAATTAATAAAAATAATAAGAAACTAGTTCTAGATTTTTTTGATAGTTTAGGAATTATTCCAAGAATAAAAAATGGATATTATTATCCATATTCTAATCAAGCGGTTAGTATTCAAAATGCTTTAATCTTAGAAGCTAAAGCTAAAGGAGTAAAACTAATACATGATGTCATTGTAAAAGATGTTAAATATACTGATAAGTTTACTATATTAACTAATAATGGCAATTATGAAAGTGATATTTTAGTACTTGCGACAGGTTCTAGAGCGTTTAATGATAATGAAGAAAATGATATTGGATATAAAATATTAAGAAAATTTAACCATAATATCGTTAAAACATTACCTGGTTTAGTACAGTTAAAAGGAAATGAGACATATTTTAAAGAATGGTCCGGTATTAGAACTGATGCTAAATTAACATTATTCATAGATGGCAAAAAAGTAGATGAAGAAACGGGAGAATTACAATTAACTAATTATGGAATAAGCGGTATATGTGTACTTGGATTAAGTAATTTAGCAGTAAGAGCACTCAATAATAATAAAAAAGTAAATATAACTATTAATTTTTTAGATTTTTTAAAGATAAATAATAAAGAAGATTTTATTAACTTTTTAATAGAGAGAAATAATAAAATTAATAATAGAAAAATAGGTGAATTATTTGATAGTTTACTTAACTATAAACTAACTAATCTAATACTTAAATTATCTAAAATTAATTTAAATAGTAAGTATGAAGAACTAAATAATAATATGATAAATAACTTATATAATAATATGATTAACTTTAATATTGATATTACTGGTTATAATGGTTTTAAAGAAGCTCAAATTTCGCTTGGAGGTCTTCCTTTAAACGAAGTTAATATTAATACACTAGAGTCTTTAAAACAACATAATTTATATATATGTGGCGAATTATATGATGTAAATGGTAAATGTGGAGGTTATAATTTAGCGTTTTCATGGATTACTGGATTAATAGTTGGTAATTATTTAGGAGGTTTAAATGATTAGAGTTAGACAAGTTAGTGTTAATGTTGATAAATCTTCAATTGAAGATATTAAAAATAGTACTGCTAAAAAATTAAAAATTAATCCTAATGACATATTAAATTTAACTATTAATAAAGAATCTATAGATGCTAGATATAAACCAGATTTATATTATATATATGAAGTAGATATAGAAGTTAAAAATGAAAATGCCATTTTAAAAAAGAATAAATCTAATGATATATTAAAGACTCCTAATGAAGAATATAGTTTTAATAAATGTGGTAGTGCCGATTTAAAAACTAGACCTATTGTTGTAGGAAGTGGACCTGCTGGATTAATGGCAGCCTATATGCTTAGTAAAAAAGGTTTTAAACCTCTTATAATTGAAAGAGGAGAAAAAGTAGAAGATAGAGTTAATACTGTAAATAAATTTTGGGAAGATGGTATATTAAATATCAATTCTAATGTACAGTTTGGTGAAGGTGGAGCTGGTACTTTCTCTGATGGAAAATTAAATACTTTAGTTAAGGATAAAGAACATATTGGAAAAGAAGTATTTAGAATATTTGTTGAAGCTGGTGCTCCTAGTGAGATTTTATATGTTAATAAACCACATATAGGTACAGATCTACTTAGAAATGTTGTTATTAATATACGTAAGAAAATTATCGAAATGGGCGG
>JAFTYN010000030.1 GCA_017461465.1 Bacilli bacterium | reverse complement strand
TTAGAAAAACATGCATCTGTAGTAGGATCTTTTATATCTTCATCTACAAATCCTGCTTTCTTTAATATCCCTAAAGTAATCATTAGATATTCGCCACTATCTTCAGGTAGTGCTAAAGTATTACCATCACCCCAAGTTTTAAGACCATTTTTTATAGTCTCTATTTGAGTATTATATACTTTTTCTCTATTTTTAGTCATTATTGCATCAATAGTTGGCATTGCTATTAAAGCAAGTATACCAAGTATTGTAATTACACCTAATAATTCTACTAAAGTAAATCCTTTTTTATTTTTCATTTTAGTCACCTACTCTATAATAATTATATATTATTATTAAAAATAAGTAAATAAAGAAAAAAGAAAGATTACCTTTCTTTATAACTATCACACATAGTAAATTCTTTAGAACCACTATTATCTTTTGAATTCACTACTGAGATACTTGGAAGCATACAATATTTCTTTTTACAATCACAATATTTACATGTTTCTACGTCACATCTAATACTTTTATTTCTCACATTATCACCCTTTATTAGTATGAACAAAAAAGAGACTATTATAAGTCTCCATTAATATCAATCATATATTTAGCAGTTCTTACCATTTGAGTAGTATAACTATTTTCATTATCATACCATGCTACTACTTGTACTTGATATAATCCATCAGATACTTTAGTAACCATAGTTTGAGTAGCATCAAAAAGTGAGCCTTCAGTAATACCAATTACGTCTGAAGATACTAACATTTCTTCAGTATATCCATAAGATGGAGTTACTTTAGATTTCATAAATTCATTAATACTTTCTTTAGTAATATCTTCACCTTTAACTACTGCTACTAAAATAGTAGTAGAACCAGTTGGAACTGGAACTCTTTGAGCTGAACCAATTAATTTTCCTTTCAATTCTGGAATAACAAGTCCAATAGCTTTTGCTGCTCCTGTTGAATTAGGAACAATATTAACAGCACCTGCTCTAGCTCTTCTTAAATCACCTTTACGATGTGGACCATCTAAGATCATTTGATCTCCAGTATAAGCATGAACTGTAGTCATAATACCACTTTGAATTTCTGCATATTCATTAAGTGCAGCTGCCATAGGTGCCAAACAGTTAGTAGTACATGAAGCAGCACTTATAATATTATCTTCTTTAGTAAGTGTTTTTTCATTAACACCATATACAATTGTTGGCAAGTCATCTCCAGCTGGTGCTGAAATAATAACTTTTTTAGCTCCCGCATTTATATGAGCCATTGATTTTTCTTTAGAAGCAAAGAAACCTGTACATTCTAAAACAACATCTACATCTAATTCTTTCCAAGGTAATTTTGATGGATCAGCTTCTTTATAAATTTTAATTTCTTCACCATCTACAATGATAGAATCTTCAGTTGCTTTTATATCATGTCCTTCATATCTTTTTTGAGCAGAATCATATTTTAATAAATGTGCAAGCATATCAGGACTAGTTAAATCATTAATAGCTACTATATCATAACCATCAAGTTCAAACATTTGTCTAAATGCAAGTCTACCTATTCTACCAAAACCATTAATTGCTATTTTAATCATTTAAAATACCTCTTTCTTTTAATCTTCACCAAATCCACTACCACCTATAAATTCTCTTAAAATAGAATCTCTTGGAATCTCATCACTTGGTATTGATAAGAAATTTCTTAAGAAATTAATAAGTCTAATTGCTTCTGGATAAGCAGGATCATCTTCTGGTACTGAAAATAATAAAGGTTCCGCATAAGTTTTAAGTACTCCAAGTTCATAAACAAGTGCAGTATTAATAATTGTATCTGCATCATCTTGGAATGGGAATATAAACTTTTCTTCTCCTTGTCTTATATTTTTCCACATATTAAGTGTATCAGCCGCTAAATGTCCTCTATACTTATTATCTCTTACAATTCTTCTTAATCTTCTAGTATCACTAGTATGAATTCTATTATGATTATCTATATTAAGTTGTGTAAGTGGACTTATATAAATTTTAAATTTATTACGTCTTTCAATAGCTACAGTAAGTTCATCATTTAAAGCATGAATTCCTTCTATAATTATTATGTCATTTTCTCCAATTTGTAACCATCTATTTTTAAATTCTTTTTTACCTAAAACAAAATTATATTGTGGAAGTAATACTTTTTCTCCATCTAATAACTTAGTTAATTGCTTATTAAATAAATTAATATCAAGTGCTCTTAATGATTCAAAATCATAATCTCCATTTTCAAGTTTTGGAGTTTCACTTCGATCTAAGAAATAATCATCTGTAGATAACATATGTGGTATTAAACCATATGTTTGAAGATATACTGCTAGTTTTTTAGCAGTTGTTGTTTTACCACTAGATGATGGACCTGCAATTAAAACAAGTTTAACTCTTTTACGATTTTGATTAATAGCATTACTAACTGTTGCAAGTTGATTTTCAAAATTAGCTTCTGCCAAACGAATAATTTCATTATATTTACCATGAGAAACAATTTGATTTAAATCAGCTGCGCAGTTAACATTTATTTTATCTCCCCATCTAGTATAATCTAAGAATTTATCAAAGATCATTTTATGATGTACATAATCAAATGTACATTCTGGACTAGATACAGATGGATAAGCAAGTTGGAATCCATTATCCTTAATATAAGTTAATTTAAAACTATCAATATCTTTTGTACTACTAGCTAATTCTGTGAAAAAATAATCATAGAAATCATCTAGACGATATAAATTAACATAACTATTACTAATGTATCTTAAAACATTTACTTTATCCATGCGTTTTTCTTTTTTAAAATACTTAATAGCATCTAATCTAGAAACCGATAATCTTGTAAACGCTAAATCTTCTTCAACTAATTTATGCATTTCATCTTCAATCTTTTTAAGAACTGTTTTATCTAATTTTTTACCAATTAATTCACAATATACTCCTCTATCGATTGAATGCTCTATAGTAACATCTACCCCTGGACCAAATAATCTATGAATAGCAACTATAAGCATAAAATTAGCACTTGCTGTATATACAGTATTTCCTTCAGTACTTGATCTATCAAAGAAATCAACATCACATTTCTTTTCAATTTCTCTATTTAGGTTTACTACAACATTGTCTAACTTAGCGGCTAAAATTGGATAATTAAAATATTTTTGAAATGAATGAGCAACTTCTGCTAATGTAGCATCAGCAGGAAACTCTTTCGTAACTTTACCTCTAAATGTAACTTTTACCATTTTTTCCATAATATCCCTCTTATTCTGTAATACAATTTTATCAAAAATTCACTATTTTGTCATCATATAATGAATAATTTTACAGTTTATAACTATTATATTAAAGAGAGGTGAATTTATGATTATACCAACCGTAATTGAAAAAAATAGTAACGAACATCAAGCATATGATTTATATTCTAGACTTTTAAAAGATCGCATTATTGTACTTGGAGGAGAAATAGATGATAACAAAGCTAATGTGATTGTAGCAGAGCTTCTTTATTTAGATTCCTTAAATAATAAAGATATAAGCTTATATATAAATTCTCCTGGAGGTTCTGTCACGGCTGGAATGGCTATATACGATACAATGAATTTTATTAAAAGTGATGTAAAAACAATATGTATTGGTTTATGCGCATCTATGGCAGCTGTTCTTTTATCTAGTGGAGCTAAAAAGAAAAGATATGCTCTACCTAATAGTGAAATAATGATACATCAGCCACTTGGTGGTATTGAAGGTCAAGCTACTGAAATAAAAATAGCAGCAGAACATATTCTTAAAATTAAAAAAAAAATAAATGTTATGCTTGCTACAAATACTGGTAAAGATATTAGAATAATTGAAAATGATACTGAAAGAGATTATTTTCTAAGTAGTAAAGAAGCTTTAGAATATGGAATTATTGATGAAATTTTATAAATAAAAATGTCTATTTAAAATAGACATTTTTTTATTCTACTATAAGTAGTTTATATATTTCTCTAACTGTAGGTACCTTACCTTCACTTATAACTTCACCATTTATTACTAGACCTGGCACATTTTTTATTCCATACTTTTTCTTACTATTTTCATCATTTAATTCTTCAAATGATTCTAAACTATCTGCATCATCAAGCGCACGCTTAAGTACCTTTGTTAGTTTAATTCCATTACTACAATTTGAACCTATTACTTTAATTTCTATACTATCACCTCATTTCTAAAATAATTATATAATGTATATATGTAAAAAATATGTAGAAATAATGTGAAAATATGAAAAAAAGAAGATTTAATCTTCTTTTATTTATTCATTTGATTCATACCCATTTGAACTAATCTTCTAGTCATTTCTCCACCAACTGAACCATTTAATCTAGCTGATGTATCTGGGCCTAAATTAACACCAAATTCTCTAGCAATTTCGTATTTCATATTTTCTAATACTTGCTTTGAACCTGGAACAACTAATTTATTGCTGTTATTATTCATACTACTCACCACCTTATTTATATTATTTTCAGTATTATTAAATTTATACTAAAAATTAAAAAAAGACAGTAATTTAACTGTCCATTTTAATACTACTATTTTTGGTAGTTAGTAGATCCTCCCATATTTTGTTCACCCATTTGAACTAATCTTCTTGTGATTTCTCCACCAACTGAACCGTTTGCTCTACTTGATGCATCTGGACCTAAGTTTACCCCAAGTTCACTAGCTATTTCATATTTCATTTTTTCAATAGCTCCTTTTGCACCAGGTACAACTAAACGTTGTTGTTTACTATTATTATTCATTGTTTCACCTCCTGTACACTTATATCTTGCGTACATTTGGTAAATATATACATTTTTTTATAGTAAATCGCTAAAATCTTCGCCTTTTAAATTAGTCACAACTTCTATTTCATTTATTGTTTCGTCAATTAAACTTTCATAGTCAAAATTCTTCTCATACAGTAAACACTTATTTATATCAGGATTTATAACAGGATGTTTAGGTAAGAATATAGTGCAGCAATCCTCGAAAGGTAAAATACTTGTTTCGTATGTTCCTATTTTATTTGCTATATCTATTATTTCAAGTTTATCCATACATGCTACAGGTCTAATTATTGGCATATTTGTAACACTATTAATTACAAACATACTAGTTAAAGTTTGACTTGCAACTTGTCCTACACTTTCACCATTTATGATTGCATTACATTTTAACTTTCTAGCATACTTATCAGCTATACGATACATCATTCTTCTCATAATGGTAATATTATAATTAGATGGACAATTCTCATATATAGCTTCTTGAATTTTAGTAAAAGGTACCACATGAACTTTAACATTACCTGAATACTCATTAATAATACTTGCTAGTTTAATAACTTTATTTTTGGCTTCTAAACTAGTATGAGGTGGTGCTTCAAAATATAAACATTCTACATTTACACCACGTTTTAATGCTAAATAACCCGCTACTGGTGAATCAATACCACCACTTAACATTAAAAGACCTTTACCTTGAATACCTACAGGATATCCACCACTTCCTGCGATTTCATTTAGATATATAAATGTTCCTTCAGGTCTTATTTCAATATGAATACGGATATCTGGATTATGAACATCAACTTTACAATCAAAGTTTCTTAAAACAAAACCACCAATAACATTATTAAACTCCATTGATGGAATTTCAAATCTTTTATCTGCCCTTTTTGTTTCAACTTTAAATGTTTTAAAAGTTATATTACTTAAAACTTCTTTAACTTTATTTTTTATATTATCAGTATTATTATCAACTTTATGACAAATAACTATACTATGAATACCAAATATTTTAGA
>JAFTYN010000159.1 GCA_017461465.1 Bacilli bacterium | reverse complement strand
TTTTTTAAGGCTCCACCCATTCCTCCCATAGGATGACCTTTAAAATGAGAAAGTATTAACATTGAATCATATTCTTCTAAATGTTTACCAACAATATTCTTACCTTTTAAATGTCTTGTCGGTGCTTTTAATTCCATTTCTTCATATTCATCTAATATTTGGCATGGTGCTATATCCATAAAGCCATGATCTTTTATAGCTTTGTAATGTTCTTCTGTATTAAGTCTTTTGCCTTCATAAGCAGTATTACATTCAACTATAGTTCCATCTAATTTGTTTACTAATTTTTTTATCAAATTAGGATTTAAAAAATTATGTCCTCCTGGCTCACCTGTTGATATTTTAACAGCTACCTTTCCTTTAAGTTCTTTACCTAAAGCTTCATATACTTTTATTAATCCTTCACTTGAAATATCACTTGTAAAATAAACTTTTGCTTTTTCCATATTCTTCCTCTACTTTCTTATTTCATTACCTCAATTACATTATAACATAAAAAAGAACCATAGTTCTATTTATCATATTCATCTAAGAAACTATGTCTTATCCCATCTTTATGATAACCTAAAATACAGTTCATATTAATATTATCTAAACTTTTAAATATGTTATGATCTACATTTTTATTAACTTTTCGTAAATCACTAATAAGCTTTTTCATTTCATTTCTTTTACTTGCTCCATCATCAATTTTCATTTTTTCTGTAAACTTACATGCACAATTTATAAAAGTAAGTTCATTATGATTTTTCCAAGAAAGTATGTCTTGTTCTTTTATTAGGTACATAGGTCTAATTAATTCTAATCCTTCAAAGTTATCACTATGAAGTTTTGGCATCATTGTTTTAATTTCAGAACCATAAAACATTGAAAGAAGTGTTGTTTCAATAACATCATCAAAGTGATGCCCTAAAGCTATTTTATTACATCCAAGTTCTTTAGCGCGATTATATAAATATCCTCTTCTCATTCTAGCACACATATAACAAGGACTTTCTTTAGCAATATTATCTACTACTTCAAATATATCACTTTTAAATACTTCAATTGGAATATTTAATAACTCAGCATTTTTCAGTATCATTTCTTCATTAATCTTATTATATCCTGGATTCATAACAACATAATGAGCATCAAAATGAATTTTACCATGTCTTTGTAATTCTTGAATACATTTAGCAAGTAAAAAAGAATCTTTTCCCCCACTTATACAAACCATGATTTTATCATTTTCTTTAATCAGTTCATAATCCGAAACTGCTTTTACAAATTTACTCCATATTTCTTTACGATACTTTTTAATTATTGAACGCTCTATCTCTTTACATTTTTCCATACTTCCAACTCCTAATAAGTTTTAGTTCATGTATTATATAATTTAATCTATTTTTTAGCAATATTTTTTAATTGATATATAGCAATACTATTTGAACCTATTGTAAGTAAATCAAATAAAGCAGATACATAATTCATGATGCATATATCATAAATAAGCCATAATAGCATAGTTGTAATTGTTAAATATTTAAACTTTTTTATGTCCTTTATATTCATTAAAGTAGTATATAAAATAGTACTTAATAAAGGCAATAATCCTATAAAATTAAGATTATTAAAATATAAAGATAAACTAATGGATAAAGTAAGAATTAAAATTATGCTATATTTATTAAGTTTATTCTTATAACATAATACATTTCTTATAATATTAACTAAATTTATAATAGTTCCTGTAATACCACCTAAAATAAAATTACTTAAAGCACTTAAACTCATTTGTACTATCTGAACAATTAAAAATTTTCCTTTACTTTTTATATATCCACTATAAGTCATTAGTGCTGACGCTAATAAAGATATAATATTTCCTATTACAACACTCATTTTACTTTACCAATTTCTATCATTCTTAACTTCATTAAGAATTCATCTAAATTCACATCTATTTTATTTTTTCTAAAAGAATTCAAATAATTACTAAAACTTTCACTATCAATTTGTGTCATTCCTTTATTAAGTAAATCTTCTAAAATATCTTTAGAAAGTTTTTCACTAGGCCAAACATCAAATCTTACTATCTCCATATTTTCTTTTTTGGTAAACTGTGTATATGTTGGATCTATTAAAAACCTTTTTAAACTACTTCCATACATATATTCACAAATGATAAATACGTGATCTATATTTAATACTTTATTTAAATCTATTACATCATTTCTAATACCTAGTTCATCTAATTTTATACTTATTTTTTCTGCTAAATATTTACAAAATCCATCAATACTATCAGTATGTTTAGATAAGTTAACTACTTCACTACTTACTATATTTAAAATAACAGGTTCATAATCTTTATTACTTCCTATATTTAAAATAGAATTATAAAAATCATTTAAACTACTTTTCTTCATATTCTTCTACTCTAGTATTTACACCATTAATAACTTCATATTTTCTATGATTATTCTTATTTACTTTCTTAAGTATTTCTTCTTCTAAATTAATATTAAGTATTTCAGAAAGCCCTAATAAATAAATAGTAATATCAGCAAGTTCTTCACCTAAATCATCTTTTTTCTTTCTAAATGCTTCATATGCTTCTGCTACTTCTCCATATATATAGCAAAACTCTTTAGATATATCACTTGTATTAAATCCTTTATTAACTTTATTTTGATATACTTCTTTTTGAATTTTCTTTAAATCTATCATATTATCACCTAAAGTGATTATATCATACTATCTTAAGATTAGATAAGTTATGTAAGAAAAATATATTATTAACATAACTATACTTTTATATAAGGTTATTTTTTTATCTTTTAAAAGAAGAATAAACACTATTAATCCAGTTATAAACATAATTATGATATCTATAAAAGTATTAAAATCTATTATCATTGGATTAATAAAACTAGATATTCCTATTATAAATAGTATATTAAAAATATTAGAACCTAGTACATTACCTATAGCTATATCATTTTCACCTTTTTTAGTAGCTATAGCTGATGTAATAAGTTCAGGAAGGCTTGTACCTATAGCAACTATAGTAAGCGCTATAATATCATCATTAACTCCTAAAATAGATGCTATATTAATACTACTATTAACCACTAATTTTCCACCAAATACGATTCCTAATAAACTAATAATAACATCAATTATGTAACTTAATTTAAACTTTATACTAGATTCTTTAATTAAACTTCCCCTAGTATCTAACATTAAAAAATATAGATAAATAACTAAAAAACATAATAATATTAAAGCATTTACTCTAGTTATTACAGCAAAATTACTACCAACTATAAAACTTTCCCCTATCATTATAATTAAAATAATATATGAAAAAATTAAATATATATAATCTCTAAAAATTATTTTTCTTTTTACTTTTAACGTTCCAAATATACCACTTAATCCTAGTACAAGTAAAAGATTACATATATTAGATCCTATAACATTACCAGTTGCCACTTCATAGTTACCATTTATAGCTGCTATTACACTTACTGCCGCTTCTGGGGCACTTGTTCCAAGACCAACTATTGTAAGACCTATTATTATACTAGGTATTTTTAAAGCCTTAGCAATATTACTAGAACTTTCAACAAAAATATCAGCGCATTTAATAAGCATATAAAAACCGACAATTAATAGTATTATATTCATATCATCCCTCTTTTAAATATATGCAAAAAAAGGATTAAGTATATTAATCCTTTTATTTTTTAAACTTATGCATTATTCTAAGAGTATTTAATATAGTAAGTACTGTTACACCAGTATCTGCAAATACTGCAAACCACATACTAGCTAAACCATATACACTAAGTAATAATATGATAATTTTTACTGAAATAGCAAATATTAAATTTTGCATAATAATCATATTAGTATATTTAGATATATTTATAGATGTTATCATCTTACTTAAATCATCTGTCATAAATACAACATCAGAAGCTTCTATAGCAGAGTTTGATCCTACTCCTCCCATGGATATACCTATATCTGCTCTTTTAAGTACAGGTGCATCATTAACACCATCTCCAATAAAAGCAGTTGTACTATTTCCTTTATCGATTAACCCATATGCTTTATATTTATCTGTTGGAAGCATTTCATATTTAATAACATCTATGCCAATTTTATTTCCTATTTCAAGAGCTACTTCTTTTCTATCTCCTGTAAACATATAAGTTCTTATTTTCATATCTTTTAACTTATTTATAGTATCAACAACATTTTCTTTAATTCCATCATCTATTGAAATTGAAGCTACATGCTTTCCATTTATATTTAGATGTAAACTTGCATTTTTATCACAGTTACATAATTTAGAAGTTCCTACCTTTATTTTCTTATTTCCAATTTGATAGCTTATACCTTCACCATCTATTTCCTTATAATTTTTTACATCACTTGTATCATACTTTGTTTTACTTAATTTCATTATAGACTTTGCAATAGGATGATTAGAGAAACTTTCTCCTTTTACTAATAGCTCTATTATTTCTTCTTCTTTGTAATTATCATCATATATTTTAATATCAGTAACTCTAAAACTTCCAGTTGTAAGAGTACCTGTTTTATCAAATATAAGCTTATTAACATGGCCAAGTAAATCTAGATAATTACTACCTTTTATTAAAATCCCATTTTTAGACGCTACTCCAATTCCTGTAAAATATGAAAGTGGTACTGATATTGCAATTGCACACGGACAAGATATAACTAGGAAAGTAAGTCCCCTATATAAACTTTCACTAAAAGTTATGTCCATAGCAATTGGAAGAATAAATGTTACTAAAATAGCTAATATTAATACACTTGGTGTATATATTTTACTCATTCTAGCTACAACTGTTTCGGTATTTGCTTTTTTATCTGAAGCTTCTTCTACTAATTCTAATATTTTAGCAACAGTAGAATCATCATATAATTTAGTAGCCTTCATTTCAATTACATCATCAAGATTGATAGATCCTGATAATACTTTACTTCCTACTTTAACCCTTTCGTATTCAGATTCACCTGTAAGCATAGAAGTATCTAATCTTGTAGTTCCTAACACAATAGTTCCATCTACAGGTATTCTTTCGCCCTTTTTTACTACTAAAATATCTCCTTTTTTAATTTCTTCTACTTCTATTTCTTTTATTTTATTATTATCTTTTAAATTAGCATAATCTTGTTTTATATCCATTAGTCCCTTAATAGATCTTCTTGTATTATTGATTGCTTTTTCTTCAAGTATTTTACCTAAAGTATATAAAGCTACTACCATAATACCTTCAAGTTTTTCTCCTATTAAAAAAGCTCCTACACAAGAAATAAATATTAAAGCATTTTCATTTATAGTTTTACTATTTTTAAGAAGTTTTATAGCATTCATAAATGGTCTATATAATAATAGTATATATGCTCCTAATAAAAACACTAAATTTAATTTAAATGGCAATTTTATATATAGCCCGATAATTCCTATAATTAAACTTAATACTAGTATCCATACATGATATTCTTTATTTTCTTTTACATCACCAGTAGAAGCAAAACAATCTGGTTCTACTTTCTTAATTAGTTCATTAAGCCTATCTAAATCAATACTATCACTTTCATAAGAAATCTTAGACGCCACAAAATTAACGACTACATTTTTCATTTTAGAATTGTTATTTAAAGTATCTTCTAATTTTTTAGCACAATTAGCACAATCTAGATTATTAATTTTAAAACGATATTTTTTCATACTAACTTCCTACATAAATCCATAACTTCATCTATAGATTCTAACCTTTCATTTTTTATATCATTAACCATACAAGTTTTCATATGATTTTCTAATAATTCTTGTC
>JAFTYN010000158.1 GCA_017461465.1 Bacilli bacterium | reverse complement strand
TTAATACCAATAACTTCATGCATAGTATCGTATGGAAGACCTGTAATACTAAGCATAGTATCGTTTGGTCTTAAAAGAGCGAAGAAACATACTGTTAAAGCATGTGAACCAGATATCATCTGATTTCTTACTAAAGCATCTTCTGCTCCTAATACTTCACTAAATACTTCTTCTATAGCATCTCTACCTAAATCACCATAACCATAACCTGTTGTTGAGTTAAAATGTACTTCTGATATATTAGCATTATGAAAAGCATTTAATACTTTTAAACTGTTTTTTTCTTCTAAATCATCTATTTTTTTAAATTCTTCTTTTAGACTTTCTTCTGCTTCATTAACTATTTTATAAGCTTCTTCTAATAACTTCATAAAATCATCCTTCTATCTAGAACCGCCATCTACTCTAATAATAGCATCATTTATATAATTAGCGTTTTTACTTGCTAAAAAAGTAACTACTTTAGCTATTTCAATAGGTTCTGCAAATCTACCTAATTTAATATTTTTACACTCTTCTTTAATAAAATCTTTATCAAGTTCTTTATTCATTGGAGTATTAACCCATCCAGGCGCTACAGCATTAACTGTAATATATGGTTTATAATATTCTGCTAAATTATGTGTTAGTGAAATAACACCTGCTTTAGATGCATCATAATCAAGTCCACATGGATAATATGTATCTATAGCATTAGTAGATGCAATATTAATTATTTTTCCATATCCTTGATTCATCATATGCTTAGCTACTTCTCTAGAACAAATAAATGTTCCTATTAAATTAACATCAAGTATTTTTCTAAAATCTTCTACTTTTTTATCTTCTACTAAAGAATCTATAGCAATACCGGCATTATTAACAAGAATATCTATTTTTCCGAATTCTTTTATTACTTCATTAACCATTTTAATAACTTCTTTTTCTTTAGATACATCACATTTAATAGTTATAGCTTTAACTCCAAATTTCTTCATTACTTCTTCTTTTAAATGTTCTGCTTCTTTTTTACTAGTATTATAATTTATTACTACATTACATTTATTACTTGCTAAATCATATGCTATACTTGCTCCTATACCAATAGATGCCCCTGTTATAAGTGCAACTTTACCTGTAAAATCCATATTAACACTCCCTTTTTTAACTTCTAATATTATAAATTATTTATTTTCAATGTCAACCTTTTCATAAAATGGCTTAATATCATTAATAACTTTACTAACTAATTCATTATCATCTTTTATTAATACTTGAATAGGTAGTAATGAATACTTAGATACTTCCATTTGAATGTCACTATAAATAAACATATTTTCTAAAGGTGGCATATCTATTATAAGTAAATAATGATAATCATCACTAGATTTATATAAACTTAAATATGCCTTATTAACGTAATATAAGTTTTTAAATAATTCTTTTAAATTATTAATTAATTCTTCTGGATTATTTTTTGGAATACCATAGATAATATTATCATCAAAGTTTATTTCTTTATCAAAGCTTTTATATAATTCAGTATTTTTAAAAACTATAACATCTTTACTAAGCATTAAATTAATTCCATATGGATCTATAATTAATCCTTGGGCTTTATTTCCAGGTTTAGTAAGTATACTTGCTATATTAGCAAGAGTATCTACCATATAACCAGTTTCTTCTTTTTCATACTTTTCATATTCATTAATACTAGTAAATAATGTCATATATAAATTATGATCATCACTTTCAGATAGAACTATTTCTTTTATTTGATCATTCTCAAATTTAACAGGCATCACTAAATTAATTTCATCAAGCTTATCAGTAACTCTTTTTAAATTAGTATCAGTACTCATAGTAAGATAATCATTAATAATACTTTCTATTTCGTTATCCGGAAAGTTTTTTATATTTGTTTTCTTCAAATAATCTCTAAGCATATTATCACCATATTAATTATAACATAAAAGAGCAAGATTATAATTCTTGCTCTCCTTTATTTTTCCACTGTAATATAATTGGAGTTCCTTCAAAATCAAAAGACTCTCTAATTTTATTTTCTATATATCTTTCATAAGAGAAATGAATAAGTCCCTTACTATTTACTTGAATATTAAATGTTGGTGGACATGTAGATACTTGATTAGAGAAGAATATTTTAAGTCTTTTTCCTTTATATGATGGTGGAATGTTAAGATTATAAGCATCCCTTATTACATCATTTAAAGCACTAGTTTTTACTTCTCTATTAGCATTTTCATATACTTTTAATACTTCTGGCATAAGTGTATGAATTCTTTTTTTAGTAAGTGCTGATAAGAAAACAATTGGAGCATATGGCATAAATTGGAAATTATTTCTAATCTCTTCTTTAAATGCTTTCATTTTACTATCTTTATCATCTACTGTATCCCACTTATTAACAACAATAACAACTGCTTTACCTGCTTCTAGTGCATAACCTGCTATATGTTTATCATGTTCAATAATACCTTCTTCAGCATTAATAACAATACAACATACATCAGATCTATCTATAGCTTTCATACTTCTAAGTAAACTATATTTTTCTACACTTTCCCAAACTTTTCCTCTTTTTCTCATACCTGCAGTATCAATAACTACATATTCTTCACCATGATATGTAAATGGAGTATCAACAGAATCTCTAGTAGTACCTGCTACATTAGAAACAATAACTCTTTCTTCATTTAATATGGCATTAACTAAACTACTTTTTCCTACATTAGGTCTACCTATAATACAAAACTTAATTCTAGGATCTTCATCTTCTTTAGTATAGTCTTCAAAATCTTTAGTTATTTCTTCTTTTAAATCCCAAATACCTTCATTTTGTTCACCTGATACTGGCATATATGTGTCAAATCCAAGTTCATAAAAATCATACATATTATCTTTAGATTCTTTACTATCACATTTATTAATTACAACAATAACTTTCTTATTAGATTTCATTAATATATCTCTAACAACATAGTCATTACTTGTTAATCCTTCTTTACCATCTACTACAAATAAAACAATATCTGCTTCATCTATAGCAAGTTCTGCTTGTACTTTTATTTCATCATTAAAGTGTTCATCTGCTAAATCTATACCACCTGTATCAATTAGATGAAAACTTTTATTTTCGAAATCTACAGTACCATATATTCTATCTCTAGTAATACCTGGTGTATCTTCAATAATTGATATTTTCTTTCCCACTAAACGATTAAATATAGTTGATTTTCCTACATTAGGTCTACCAACTAACGCTACTACTGGTCTTCTCATATATAACACCTCCATTAAATTATAACATATTTAAAGATTAATTAAAATTTAATACCTAGGTATTATATCATATATTTTTATTTTTTAAACATTAACTTTTTTACCATATTTAAGTACTTCTATCACATACTCTCCAAAGATTAAATTACCTTGTTCATATATTATAGGATCATCTATATCTTCTACATCTATATAATATTTATGATTATATTTATATAAATCCTTTTCTATAAAACTATCTAATTCATATAAAAATATACTATCTTTTATAATATTTACTTGCATATCTATTTGATTACTAAAATAATCTAAATATTCTAAATCTTCTTTAAAAATATCTATAACAATGCCATATTTATTATTAACATATATATCTATTTCAAACATCCCACTTATATCTATATCATATCTATCTTTTATAATTAAAAATAATTTCTTTAAATAAATTTCTATATCTTCCTTATTATCTAAGTTTAAATCTTTAATATATAGATTATTTAAATATAAAGTATAATTATAATCATCTAATAATTCTATTTTCATATATTCACCTAATAATACTATATGAAAAAAAGAACTATAAAGTTCTTTCTATTTTCTTACTTATTTCATCTTTACCTAATTTAGTAACATTAGAGAACATAACAAATTCATCTCCTACTACTAAATCAAGTTCATCTAAAATCATTTTTCTTTGTTTTTGTTGAAGTGTTACACCAACTTTATCTACTTTTGTAGCAATAATAGTTACTGGAAGTTTATAATGCTTTAAATAATTATACATCATAATATCATCTTCAGTTGGTTTATGTCTAAAATCTATTAACATAAAAACTTGTTTAAGTGGTTCTCTAGAAGTTAAATAATCTTCCATCATTAAACCAAACTTTTTAGTTTTCGCTTTATTTAAACTCGCATAACCATATCCTGGAGCATCTACTAAATAGAATTTATCATTAACTAAATAAAAGTTTATTGTTTGAGTTTTACCAGGAGTAGCAGAAGTTCTTGCATAGTTCTTACGATTAATCATCGTATTAATAAAACTACTTTTACCTACATTAGATCTTCCAACCATTAAAAATTCAGGTTTATTATCAGTTGGATACTGACTTCTTCTTACAGCACTAATTTTTAAATCTACAGATGTTATTTTCATTTATTCACCTATTTCTATAAATAAATTTCTAAAATGATTATAACACAATAATAATATTTTTGTACATAAAAAGGTAATAAGTTATACTTATTACCTATTCACATACTATTATTCCTTCTTCATTTGGCTCTACTTCTTCAGC
>JAFTYN010000157.1 GCA_017461465.1 Bacilli bacterium | reverse complement strand
TGGTCAGTTTACATGGGGAAGCGAAGAAGAAGCAAGATTCCAAAAAGTATTAGCAGAAAAAGTTGGTAATGCTTCAACAGCACCTCTTATATCAATAGGTGAAGGGGCATTTAAATATTCTGATATTGCAACGGGAGATTTATTAAATATTGATAATAGTAATATTTTAGAAATAAACTCAAATGCTTTTGCAAATCTTGATGGTTTAAATGTTATAAATCTTCCAAATGTAGTTAGAATAGGTACAAGTGCATTTTATAATACAAGTGTTAGTGATGTTTCAATTCCTAATGTTAATAGTGTACAAGCTAATGCATTTGCAGAATGTGAATCACTATATCGTATAGATTTAGGAACAGTTTCTACTTTAGGAACCAATGCTATAACAAATGCTCCATACTTGTACCAAGTATTCTTTAAAAGTAATGGACAAGCATTAAATATTAGTAGTAATGCAATAAGTGATGTTGGTGGTTTAACTAATGAAAGAATAAGACTATATGTAAATAATGGTTATGGCGAAGATGGTATTGCTTATGTCAATAATTATAAAAATTTAATAACTAATTATTCAGAAAAATTCTTTGCTTATGATTATATTATAGGTAGTTATACTCCATTAAATGCTACTATTGATATTGGTGATTATAGTATTAGAGAAGCTACATTTAAAAATAAATCTAATTCAAATGTAACAGGATGGGAATTTGTAGAATATCATGGTGATGACATAGGTAGCGATTTTATACTTCCTACATCAATTACTCAAGGTTCAAAAACATACAATGTTATTTCAATTGGACCATATGCTTTCTATAACTCAATTGTAATATCAGGAAGTATCTTTGATATTAGCGATTCGAATTTATTAAATATTGGAGATAAAGCATTCCTTAATTTTACTGGGTTAAATACAATAGCAGCTGATAATGTAATAAATATAGGAGTAGATGCTTTTAGAAATTCTAATTTAGAATCAGCTAGTTTTGCAAATTTAAAAACTACAGGTACTTATGCGTTTGCCAATATTTCAAATTTAAAAATAATTAATTTAGGAACTATATCTACTATAGGTGAAGGATTATTATACAATGATGTTGGATTATATCAAATTTATTTCACAAATAAAGATGCTCTTACATCATCTAGTATGGTTAACATCTCAGTAGGTAATAATGCTTTTTATGAAGTTGGTGCTAATACTAGTTCTAGATTTAGAGTTTATGTACCAGATGGCAATATAACTACAAGTCTTACTTATGTACAAGCTTATAAAAATACTTTACCATCTGCATTAGGACCATATATATTCCCAACAGGCGTAATAGTGGGTAGTTATCAACCTTCTACTAGAATTGATATTGGAGAATATATGATTAGAAAAGTCACTAGAGAAGACTTCTCAGGAACTTTAGTAACAGGATATGAAATTGTTGATTATCATGGTGCTAATATAGCAGATAATACAATTATCCCTCAAAGTTTTACGGTAGATGGAGTTACAACAAATGTTGTTTCAATCGGTGATTATGCATATTATTATTTATCACCACCCGCTAATTCAAATTGGGTACCTGTATTAGGAAATTCAGTTTCTTATATAGGAAACTATGCTTTCTACAAAAATAATATTAAAACAATTACAGGAAATCGTATTACTTATATTGGTAAATATGCATTTGCAGATTGTGAATATTTAACTACTGTTACTTTCCAAGGTGTTCAATATCTTGATGATTATTCATTCTATAGTAATAGTCGTATGACATATATTGAAGTTGGTGATGGCGTAGATTATATTGGTAGTTATGCTCTTTATAACCCATATGAAGGTTCACCTTCTGGTGGTAGAGGTCCTTATACAACACTTCGTATAATTAATTCAACACCACCAGAAACAGGAACTCAACCATTCCCAGAAATTTATTCAACACTTTTTGGACTTATCAAACGACATAACTTTACTATTTCTGTACCGCAAGCTGCTAGAACGACTTATGCTAATACATCACCATGGCGTGATTATACAGTATCTGGTGCAGCATATTCTGGTTCATTTGCTTTCCAAGTAATAACAGCACCAGATGGTACTAGAAGCGCTGAAATAACTTCTTACACTGGAAATTCAACAACAATAGAAATTCCAGAAACAGTAGTAGATGCAACAGATAATACAACCTATAATGTAACAAGTATTAAAGGTGAATTTTTGGATGGTAATTCAAGTGCTACAACACTAGTAATTTCAAGGTATGTAGAAAATATTGAAGGTGATTTCCTTTCAGGAAATGACACTTTAAGAACAATTCAAGTTGATACTAATAATCAGTACTTTAGTGCAACTAACGGTGTATTATTTAGTAAAGATCAAACAATGCTTATTAAATATCCACCTGCAAAAACAGGAACTAACTATACAATGCCAAATACAACTATATCACTTTCAAATCATGCATTTGCTAATGTAAGTGTACTTCAAACTTTAACATTAAGTAATCAATTACTAGTAATATCAAATAGTGCATTTGCAGGTGCAACAAGCATTTATAGAATTACATTCCAAACAGCAACACCACCATATTTAACTGGCTTTAAAGCCTTCCAAGTAACTACAGAAAATGGACTTCAATTAAGAGTTCCAAGAAACTCATTAACAACATATCAAAATAGTTTATATTATCGCTACTATAGAAGTTATATGTCTGGTGTATAAAAGGATACTTATGTATCCTTTTTTCTTTATATTAAATAATAAAAATGTTATAATAATTAAAGAAAATGAGGAGGACTCTATGGAAAAAATAATATTAGTAGATGGTAATAACTTACTTTTTAGAAGTTATTATGCAACTGCTTATAATGGCAACTTTATGAAAAATAGCAAAGGATTTCCAACAAATGGTTTATTTGGTTTTACAAATATGATAAATAAAATTATTTTAGAAGAAAAACCAGTATATATGATAGTAGCTTTTGATAAAGGAAAAACATTTAGACATGAAAGTTATGAAGATTATAAAGGTGGAAGAATAGAAACCCCAGATGAATTAAAATTACAATTTCCTGTTGCAAAAGACTTACTTACATGTATGGGAATTAAATACTATGAAATAGATAATTATGAAGCTGATGATATTATTGGAACATTTGCTGAATATTGTAATAAAGATAGTGATTATATAGGGACTATTATAAGTAGTGATAAAGATTTATTACAATTAATTAGTAGTGATGTAGATATTAAATTATTAAAGCAAAAAGATTACATAAGATATAATGAAAATAGTTTTAAAGAAGAATACGGTATAGATCCAATTAGAATAATAGATTTAAAAGCATTAATGGGAGATAGTTCTGATAATATACCTGGTGTAAAAGGTATAGGAGAAAAAACTGCTTTAAAACTACTTCAAGAATATGGTTCACTAGATGGAATATATGAAAATATAGATAAAATAAAAGGTGCAATGCATGACAAGCTTGTTAATGATAAAGAAAATGCATACATGAGTTATAAACTAGCCACAATAGTTAAAGATGTGCCAGTAGAGATTAACTTAGATGATATTAAATATCTTGGACCAGATCATGCCAAATTAAATAATATGTATGAAGATTTAGAGTTTTATTCTTTTATAAAAAAAGATAAACAAAAAGAAGAAAACATTAAACCATTAGATATTAAAATTTTAGATAATGTTAATAATCTAAAAATAACTAAGCCTTTTGCAATGTACTTAGAAATACTTGGTAATAATTACCATACAGCAGAAGTTCTAGGTCTTGCTATATATAATAGTGAAGATAGTTTTTATGTAAAAAAAGATAATATAAAAGAAGTTTTAGAAAAATTAAATGGCATAGAAAAATATACTTATGATTTAAAAAAGACTTATGTAGCTTTAAAAAAACTAGATATTAGTTTTGATAACGTTATATTTGATACTATGCTTGCAGCATATTTACTAGATTATAATGTTAAAGATGATATTGCATATATAGCAAATACATATGAGGCAGACATTCCTTTTTATGAAAAAACATATGGTAAAGGAAGTAAACTAGCAAAACCAAAAGATGATATTATTGCTTATAATACAATCTTAAAAGCAAAATTCATATATGAAACATATGATAAATTTCATGATAAATTATTTAATGACAAGCAATTAAACTTACTAGAAGAAATTGAAATGCCTTTAAGTTATGTTTTAGGTGACATGGAATATGATGGTGTTAAAATTGACGTTAATAAATTAAATGAAATGGGAGAAGAAATAAATATTAAGCTTGAACTATTAAGTAGAGATATTTATAATCATGCAGGATGTGAATTTAATATTTCATCTCCATCTCAATTAGGAGACATTCTTTTTGAAAAATTAGGACTTCCACATGGGAAAAAATTAAAAACTGGTTATTCAACTTCAGTAGAGGTACTTGAAAAATTAAAGAATAAACATCCTATAATAGAATTAATTATGGAATATAGAACACTTACTAAATTATATTCTACTTATATAGAAGGATTAAAAAATTGTATAGCAGAAGATGGAAAAGTACATACAATTTATACTCAAGCACTAACTAGAACAGGTAGATTATCTTCAATCGAACCAAATCTTCAAAATATCCCAATTAGATATGAGTATGGTAGACTTATAAGAAAAGCATTTGTGCCAAGTACTGAAGATGGTTTAATATTAAGTGGTGATTATTCACAAATTGAACTTAGAATACTTTCACACATTGCTAATGTTGATGTATTAATAGATGCTTTTAAAAAAGGAATTGATATTCATACTAAAACAGCAAGCGACATATTTAAAGTTGATATAGATTATGTTACAAAAAATCAAAGAAGAATAGCTAAAGCTGTTAACTTTGGAATAGTATATGGTATCAGTCCATATGGTTTATCAGAAAATACAGGTATTACAGTTAGTGAAGCAAAAGAATTTATAGATAATTATTTCTTATCATATCCGGGAATAAAAGATTATATGGATAATATTATTAAAGAAGCATATGATAAAAAATATGTAACAACTTTATTTAATAGAAAACGTAAATTAGATGAACTTTCAAATTCAAATTATATGATAAGACAACAAGGTGAAAGAATGGCACTTAATACACCAATACAAGGAACAAGTGCGGACATTATAAAAAAAGCTATGGTAAAATTACATAAGAAATTTAAGGAAAATAATATAAAAAGTAAATTAATTATTCAAGTACACGATGAACTTGTTTTAGATGTAGTTAAAGAAGAAAAAGAAATAGTTAATAACTTATTAGTAGAAGTAATGGAAAATATTGTATCTTTAAATGTTCCACTTAAAATAGATGTTGAATATGGAAAAGATTGGTATGAGGCTAAATAATGAGTGGTTTATTAAAATCATTAGAGTATTCGCTTAGATATATAGCGTTAATAATTATTTTCTATTTTTTAGGAATTAAATATATATATGTACCTAATTTACTTATTATATGTTTAGTACCAGTTAATTTTTTAGCCATTCATTATGGTATTTTATCTAAAATAAAAAAAGATAATTATGTTGATAAATATTACATATTATTTTCTTTATTGATGTTTACATCTATTCTTAATATAATTTTTTTAAACATTGTTAAATGTAATATGTGGGTTATAGTTATATCAGTATTCATAAATATGGTAGAGCTTATATACCTAGATTTACCAGGAAAGAAATTATTTGATTTTGAAATTGTTGAATCAGGTAAAAAAAAGAGTAATAGTAAGAAAAACTAATACTCTTTTTTTGTACTAATATTTTAATAACGTCATATATTTAATTAGAGAAAGTAGGGATTAAATGGATAAAAATGATATATTGCATAATATTAGTAAAAGAACAAATGGTGATATATATATAGGTGTAGTAGGAGCAGTTAGAACAGGGAAAAGTACATTTATAAAAAAAGTAATAGAAAATTTAGTTGTTCCTAATATAGAAGATGAGTATGAAAGAAAAAGATGTCTAGATGAAATACCACAAAGTGCACAAGGTAAAACAATTATGACAACAGAACCTAAATTTGTACCTAGTAATTCTGCTGTTATTAAAGTAGACAATTTTACGTCTAATATAAGATTAATAGATTGTGTTGGATATGTTATACCTAATGCCAAAGGATACGAAGATGAATCAGGACCTAGAATGGTAAAAACACCTTGGTATGATGAACAAATACCATTTATTGAAGCTGCTGAAGTTGGTACTGAAAAAGTAATTAAAGATCATTCTACAATAGGTATAGTAATAACAACAGATGGTTCTATAGGTGAACTTAATAGAGAAGATTATATAGAAGCCGAAAATAGGGTAATTAAAGAATTAAAAGAATATGGTAAACCATTTATTGTAGTAGTTAATAGTATTCATCCAATGCTTCCAGAAACAGAAAAAATAGCAGAAAATATAAGACTAACTTATGATGTTCCAGCTACTTCTATGAATATAGACAATATGAGTGAACGAGATATATATGCAATTTTAAGAGATGCACTTTACGAATTTCCTGTTTCAGAAGTAAAGGTGAAAATGCCAGATTGGATAGGATGTTTATCAAGTAATAATTGGCTTAAAAAGATTTATATTGAAAAAATAAAAGAAAGTGTAGTAGATGTAAATAAATTAAAAGATGTTGATACAATTAATAATCATTTTACAAATTGTGAATATATAAGTAAATCATACTTGTCAGAAGTAAATCCTGGTACTGGTGAAGTAACAATTACTTTAGAATCTAATGAAGAATTATATAGTGAAATATTAAATGAAATAATACCAGTTAATATAAATAACAAAACAGAAATGTTAAAATTATTTCAAGAATATAATGAGATAAAAGAAGAATTTGAACAGTTTAAAATGGCACTAAAAATGGTAAAACAAACCGGATATGGGGTAGCTTCTCCAACCATAAATGATATGAAATTAGAAAAACCAGAAATAATAAAACAAGGAACGAGATACGGAATAAAATTAAAAGCAGTAGCGCCAGCTATCCATATGATAAGAGTAGATGTAGAAAGTACTTTCGAACCAATAATAGGTTCAGAAGTACAAAGCAAAGAATTAATTAACTTTCTTATGAAAGATTATGATACTGATCCTAATAGTATATGGAGAAGTGAACTTTTTGGAAGAAGTTTAGATTCAATTGTGAAAGAAGGAATACAAGCTAAACTATCATTAATGCCAGAAAATATCAGATTTAAGCTTCAACAAACATT